>JBEEGK010000020.1:0-32209 GCA_041166845.1 Acidobacteriaceae bacterium | reverse complement strand
AATTTCTGGCATCAAGGCGCTTCTGCCTCAGATCAAAACACAGGTTCCTGCCGCCCTGCAGATAACACCACTCGCGGATCAGTCCATTTTTGTTCGAGGTGCGATCAGCGGAGTGGTCCGGGAAACTTTAATTGCCGCGTGCCTGACCGCGTTCATGATTCTCACATTCCTGGGTAGTTGGCGAAGCACCGTGATCATCGCGACCTCCATTCCACTGGCGATCCTCACTTCGATCATTGTTCTAAGCGCGATCGGACAAACCATTAACATCATGACCCTCGGCGGACTAGCGCTGGCGGTCGGCATCCTGGTTGACGACGCCACTGTCGAGGTCGAGAACATCAATCGCAACCGGGAGGCAGAGCCGGCGAAGAATCTGAATGATGTTGTTCTGGACAGCGCATCCCAAATTGCAACACCCGCTTTCGTCTCCACGCTCTCCATCTGCATTGTGTTTGCCCCGATGTTCTTGCTCTCTGGCGTGGCGCGATATCTGTTTGTGCCTCTCGCCGAGGCCGTCGTTATCGCCATGTTGGCTTCGTATTTCCTTTCGCGGACCATCGTCCCGACCATGGCGAAGTACCTGCTACGTGGAGAAAAAGAACAGGTATGGGACGCCCCTAGCCGTAATCCCCTGGTGCGTCTTCAGAAGCGGTTCGAAGAGGGGTTCGAGAAACTTCGTCACAGCTTTCGTGGCCTATTGGAAGTTTGCCTTCATCACCGAGCAATTTTTCTGGTTGCGTTCTTCGTGTTTTGTATCGGCTCTGTTCTGGTTCTGATTCCCTGGCTTGGCCAGGACTTCTTTCCCAGCGTGGACAGCGGCACGTTCAAGCTCCACATGCGCGCTCCGACGGGAATGCGTATTGAAGAGACCGCCAACCTATGCGATCGGGTCGAGCAGTCGATTCGAAGGGAGATTCCGGCAGCTGAGGTCCAAAGCGTCATAGACAACATAGGCCTGCCCTACAGCGGCATCAATCTTTCTTACAGCAACTCGGCGCCGGTGGGCAGTTCGGATGCCGACATTCTTGTGACCTTGTCCGCCAAGCACCATCCCACGGATAACTACATTCATCAGCTTCGATTGGCACTCCCCAGGCAGTTTCCGGGAGTTACATTCTCTTTCCTGCCCGCCGACATGGTCGCGCAGATTCTCAATTTTGGATTACCGGCACCCATCGATGTGCAGGTCGTAGGAAACGACTTACAAGGAAACCGCCAGTATGCAGACGCACTGCTCGCGAAGATCAGATATGTGTCAGGAGCGACTGATCTGCGGATTCAACAAACCTTCGACCAACCTTATCTCCGCCTGAGGGTCGAACGCACCAAAGCGGAACAACTTGGTTTCACCACCCATGACATTGCGCAGAACCTCCTTGTGTCTCTGAGTGGTAGCTTCCAAACCTCGCCTTCGTTCTGGCTTGATCCCAAGACTCATGTCAGCTACCAGATCGCGACTCAGACGCCACAGTATCGAACGAATACGTTGCAGGATGTAGAAAACATTCCTATCACGGGGACAAATCCGAACGCTCCTCCATCGCTTATGGCCAGTCTGGTGTCCACACAGCGAGGAGCGGGAATGGCTGTCGTTTCTGACTACAACGTTGCTCCGGTGATTGACATCTTCGGATCTGTGGCTGGGCGCGATCTGGGTGGCGTGGCCGGCGACATCAACAAGATCATTGACGCCACCCGCCAGCAATTGCCACGTGGGTCTCGCGTCATCGTTCGGGGACAGGTTCAGACCATGCGTGCTTCTTACGTCGGACTTCTAGGTGGACTGCTGTTCTCGATAGTGCTGGTGTACTTGCTGATCGTGGTCAACTTTCAGTCCTGGCTCGACCCTTTCATCATGATTTCTGCGCTGCCCGCCGCGCTCGCCGGGATTGCTTGGTTCCTGTTTATCACCCACACAAACCTCAGCGTGCCGGCGCTCATGGGAGCCATCATGTGCATGGGCGTCGCTACCTCAAACAGCATTCTGGTAGTGAGCTTCGCCGCGGAAAAAATGACCGAAGGAATGGATTCCGTAAGCGCAGCGCTGGAGGCGGGCTTCACGCGTTTTCGTCCCGTGTTGATGACCGCTCTCGCCATGATCATCGGCATGGTGCCAATGGCTCTCGGACTCGGGGATGGCGGGGAACAGAATGCTCCCCTTGGCCGGGCAGTCATAGGCGGACTGATTTTCGCAACGGTTTCGACGCTGTTATTTGTTCCGACATTTTTCAGCGTTCTGCAAGCCTCGCGCCGGCATTCGGCCCAGGCGGAACGAGCACACTAACAAGGAGCCATGGAGAGATATTTTATGTTGCCTCAAATAGAAGATAGACAAGCGAGTGAACTCACACCTCCATTGAACAATGTGGGCGCGCGGAAGCGGTCACGCAAAGCCTGGATTGTCCTGGCACTCGCAGTGATTGCGGTAGCTGCCCTCCTGGTTTCTGGCATCTGGTCCCGCGTCAAAGCCACTACAACTCTACGTATGGAAACGGCTCAAGCGGCCCTCCCCGCAGTGTCGGTTGTGTCGCCCCAACGAACAGCTCCAGCCGATGAAATCATCTTGCCTGGAAACGTTCAACCATTCATTACTTCCCCCATCTACGCTCGCACGAATGGTTATCTGAAGAAATGGTACTTCGATATTGGGGCACACGTTAAGAAAGGCCAGTTGCTGGCTGTCATCGAAACGCCGGAAGTGGATCAGCAACTGCAGCAAGCGCGCAGCAACCTGCTAACCGCGCAGGCAAATCTTGAGCTCGCTTCCATTACCAAGACTCGTTATCAGGGACTTTTGAAGAGCAACGCGGTAGCGCAACAGGACGTTGACAACGCGGTCGGCACCTACAACGCCAATAAAGCAATTGTGGAAGCTGACAAGGCAGCCGTGGAGCAGTATTCAGCGCTGGTATCTTTCGAAAAGATCTACGCTCCTTTCGACGGAGTGATTACAGCGCGCAACACCGATATCGGCGACCTCATCAATTCTGGCAGCAGTAGCAGTGTGAAAACCGATCTGTTCCACATCGCTCAACCTGGAAAACTGCGTGTTTACGTGAACGTTCCCGAGGAATATTCGCGGGGAGTCAAGGTCGGTATGACAGCCGACCTCAGTCTCACTGAGTTTCCAGACCGCAAATTTCAAGGGAAACTAGTACGCACCGCCAATGACATCAACGTCACAACTCGTACTCTGCTCATTGAAATTGATGTGGACAATCCGACCGGCACGCTGCTCACGGGTTCCTATGCGGAGGTCCATCTGGCGATTCCAACGCAGGCCTCCACCTTTCTCCTTCCGGTTAATAGTCTGATCTTCCGGACCGAAGGGTTACGGGTAGGAATTGTGAAGGACGGGAAAGTCGTACTGACCGCCGTGACTCCCGGGCATGATTTCGGCAACCAGATAGAGATTGTCTCCGGCATCAAGCCGGACGATAAGGTCATTATTAATCCACCTGACTCGATTGTGTCCGGTCAGCAAGTCCAAATTGTTCAGGCAACGTTGCCGGGAGATATCAAGTGAAGCTACCCCGAAAATTGAATTTCACAAGCTCAGGGAAAACGGCCAAACGTGTTTTGATAGCGATCGCAGCACTGCAGTTCACGGGATGCGCGGTTGGGCCAAAGTACCACGCGCCAGCGGTACCGACTCCTCCTGCATATAAAGAAGTAGGGAACTGGAAGCCTGCGCAGCCTAATGACCAGAATCTTGGCGGTGCATGGTGGACGATATTCCAGGATCCGCAACTGGATGCGCTTGAAGTTCAGGTCAATGTATCCAATCAGAATCTAAAAGCTGCGGAAGCCCAGTTCCAGCAAGCTCGCGCCGTCCTACGCTACTCTCGAGCTGACTACTACCCAACGGTGACCGCAGGGGCATCAGCGACTCGAACCCGCATTTCCGGTAATAGTCCAAGTAGCTCACTCTTGCGTGGCGCCACCTACAACGACTTTGTACTGCCGGTCAGTGTGTCCTACCAGGCTGACGTCTGGGGTCGCGTTCGAAAAAACGTCGAGTCCTATCGGGAGCAAGCACAAGCCAGTGCGGCAGATCTGGCGACAGTTAATCTGAGCATGCACGCGGATCTAGCCGTCGATTATTTTCAGGCCCGCAGCCTGGATGCCGAGGAAGAGCTCCTGAACTCAACAGTGAAGCAGTACGAGCAGGCACTGGAGTTGAATGAAAGCCGCTTCCAGGGAGGCATTGCTTCGGAGGTGGAAGTTGAACAAGCAAAGACCCAACTGCAAACGACCCGAGCTGCGGCGATTGATGTGGGCGTACTGCGCGCGCAATACGAACACGCGGTAGCAATCCTGATTGGGAAACCGCCGGCGGAGTTCAACCTGCGGCCCCTGCCTCTTACGACCCCGCCTCCGCATGTCCCCATCTCCGTGCCATCAGAGTTGCTGGAAAGACGTCCGGATATTGCGGCGGCAGAGAGACGGGTAGCGTCGGCCAACGCTCAGATCGGAGTTGTGAAGTCGGCCTACTACCCGCTGATCAATTTGGGCGCTACCGGAGGATTTGAAAGTTCTGCCATCACGACACTTATGAATGGGCCAAGCGGAATATGGTCAGTGGGGCTGTCGGCCATCGAGACAGTCTTCGATGGCGGGAGACGCCGAGCTCTCAACGACCAGGCGCGTGCCTCTTATGACTATCAAGTCGCTGCTTATCGAGAGAACGTGCTGACTGGATTCCAACAGGTGGAAGACAATTTAGCGGCGGTGAGAATCCTCGAGAACGAGGCCTATGTTCAGGATGAAGCAGTCGTCGCAGCCCAGCATTCGCTCGATCTTTCAGAGACTCGTTACAAGGGCGGCGTCACAAGTTACCTCGAGGTGATCACCGCCCAGAGTGCTGCACTCTCGGATGAGGTCACAGCGGTCAATATCTTAGGACGGCGGATGGCAAACACCGTGCTTCTCATCCAGGCACTCGGCGGAGGATGGGATCGCTCAAGCCTGCCAGCTCGGCCCGAATGCTGCGGCAAGCTAGTGAGCAGCAAATAGTTTTTGAAGTCAATGGAAATTCGGGCGCTTTCGGCTACTTTATGCTGCACAGCAGGTAATTCAACATGTTTTATGACGCTGCCTCAAAGAAACGTCTAGACCCAGTGGTTCTTGCGGATGAAATGGCATTGATTGGCCACGCGCTTTCACCAGCCAATAAGTTTGAAGATCTTGATGAGACAAATAAGCAGTGTCGCGCCCCCAGTTCCGACCCGACGAAGACTGGATTTCGACGTCCCATCTGCCAAACTCTCTCCGGAATTCCGGGAGGTTCGCTAGCTCTGATTTGGACATGAGAACGTTCTACGAAGTAAGTTCTCCTCGGATCTTTCCCCACTTGGCAAACCAGTAGCTTTCTTCTTGCAGAGTCCGCTCGACAGCATGGATCCCACCGATTTCCTGGATTTCGTCTTCGCTACAAGTCGCAAAATACGTCCCCCCGGAGAAATAACGGAGTAGACAAGGAGCTCAATGTCATTGTTTCTAGTCGGCATTTCGGCCCTCCAGAGGATGAATGGGGTTATCTATCGACAGGGTGCTGGAATCAGAGCTTTTGATCAGGCTCGATGCCCTACGCCGGCGATTGCGTGACCTTTTCTTAGTAGTTCGCCAATGTCCAGAGCCTCAGAAACGGGATAGTTACAGCCGAGCGCTTTTGAACCGCGCGAGAGAAGCTGAGGCAAACTCCGGCGGGCAAGGTTGAGTTGTTTATTGAAACAGAACGGAACAGGTTGGGGGTTTCGGGCGAATCGAAGTGCTTGAAAATGTGGTGGCCAGGGACGGAGTTGAACCGCCGACGCCAGCCTTTTCAGGGCTGCGCTCTACCACCTGAGCTACCTGGCCACGATACGTCCCCCGATTGTTTGCCAACGCGCGACCGTTGCGGGGAGCGTTTCGATTGAGGCGGGATGCCGTCCACAGCTAACAGTGCAGCTGCAGAAGGCATTTATGAACAGGTAGATTATAGCAATCGAAATTGAATCACTCAATCCGGCAGCATTCATCTCTTCTGCCAGCGGCCCGTTGCTATTTACTTCGCTGCGGATGGCGTGTGCTGCTGCAGCCATGAAGCCAGTTGCGGCGACTGCCGCGATTTCAGATCTACGCAATAATTAATTCTTTCGACTGTTTGCTTGAAGGTTCTTTCTGCTGCATTCACCCGGTGCGCAGTGAAGAAATCCGTGACATCATCGCGCAGTCCGGGGTCACAGAACGAACCTGCAACGGCAACGACATCGGCGCTTGCGAATGGTCCCCCTTTTTTCTCTACTTCTGACCAATGAGAGCGCACAAACTCCCACGCCAACCTTTCTCCCGCTGGATTTGTCATGACTTTGGCGATTAATCCCAAACTGTCTTGTGACCGGACGTCTTCGCTGATCGCATATTCCAGTGTCCGCTGCAACAGCTTGGGATCACTGAAGTATCCGAGAGTATTTACAAACAGGTAATACTGCTCCGGCGTTTTGGCGGTTTTGATTTTCGCCAGCACGCGGTCGTAGAGTTCCTCACTGCCTGACATCGCGGCCAAATGTAAAGCAGGTTGAGCTAATTCCGAATCAACTGAGTTCGGATCCGCCAGCACCTGCTCGGTCATCCTTTTCGCTGCTTCGAGCGCCTCTGGATCTTTTCCGGTTTCACCCAAGACCATTAGCAGCTGCGCTCGCAAACTTCTCTGCTCGTCACTCTCGCCGGGTTTCGCTTGCCAACCTAGATCGCGGACAGCAGGAGCCAGTAACTGCCGCAACCAGGCTTGAAATTTCTCGCGATCACTATTGTTGTCATTCGCAAGATGTCGGCCAACGTACTCTAGCTGGTTCAGCAGGGTCTCCAGCACTGCGCGATTGCGGTCCGCTTGCAACCCTTCCGCGAGCGCAAGATAGTCTCCGATCGAATCGCGCCCAACACGCATGGAGGCCCAGGCATCGGACAACAAAATAATCCGCTCCTCTGGAGTCAACGCGCTCTCGGCGGACTTCGCCATGTTGCGCAGTGCATCCGGTGAGTAGCTGGAGCGATAGTAGCCAGTGGCCCCGGCATTTGCCAGTACCCAGGGCACGCATCCTTTCATCGTGAACGTTCCCTGCTTTTCGGTAAGCAGTTCACATTTCTGTTCGCCTTTACTCGATCCATCTGGAGCTTCCTTCAAGCATACCGGGACCTGCCACAGTTCGTTGTCCCCCGCCGCAGCCTGCTCGAAGCGCTGCCGGTCATAGTAATAGCGCTGTTGCGCCAGCGAAACCGTGGTGCTGCCGGCGGAGCATTGTGCGCTGGCGCTGATCATGGGAGCTCCTGCCTGCTTTACAAATGTGGGCATGATTTTGTCGACCGGCTTTCTGGAAACTTTGGCCAGCGTGCCCCAGAAATCCCCAGCAGTAGCGTTTCCGTAAGTATGTTGTTTCAGGTATTCGTTGACGCCGGCGCGAAAGCCTTCACGGCCCAGATAAGCTTCCAGCATTTGCAGCACTGCGGCCGCCTTGCCGTAAGCGATGCCGTCGAACAATTCGAAGATTTGGTCCGGAGTTTCCGCCGCCTGCAGGATGGGCCGAGTGTTGGCGAGGGAATCCACATTGAGCGCGGTTGTTATTGCGCTGACGTCGTCCAATTTGCCATTCCACTCCGGCTTCCATGTCTCGATCGGTTTGCTCTCCATCCAAGTGGCAAAGCCTTCGTTGAGCCAGATGTCGTCCCACCATTTCATGGTGACGAGGTCGCCGAACCATTGGTGTGCCATTTCATGCGCGATGACGCCAGCGACCAACTTTTTGGACTTGACAGATGCATGCTGGTCATCGGCGAGCAGCAGGCTTTCGCGATAAGTGATACAGCCGGTATTTTCCATTGCGCCCGGAGAGAAGTCAGGCAGCCCGATCAGGTCAAGTTTTGCGTAGGGATATTTAATTCCAAAATAGTGGTCGTAAAATTTCAAAATGTTTTCGCTGGCCTCGAGCGCAAATTTGCCGAGCTCTTTTTTGCCAGGAGTGGCATAGACGCGGATGGGAATCCCGTCAGCCTCGCCCTCGACATATTCGAAATTGCCGACAATCAGGGCTGCGAGGTACGAAGACATTTTCGGGGTGGTGGCGAAGCGCACGGTACGCTGGCCATTTCCCGGGCCGTCGGTTTCAGAAATTATTTTGCTGTTTGAAATCGCCGCCAAGCCTTTGGTGGCAACGACGGATATGTCGAAAGTTGCTTTGTAGTTCGGCTCATCGAAAGAAGGGAAGGCGCGGCGCGCATCCACCGGTTCAAATTGCGTCGCGGCATACTTGCGTCCGTGATCGTCTTTACCAAGATAGAAACCGCGCATATCGCTATTGAGGATGCCGCTGTACTTAATGTGGATGATGGCCTCGCCCGCCGGAATGGGCTTCCCGAGGGCCAACTCGGCCTGCTCTTTGTCTTTATTAATCGTGATTTTGGCGGTCTGAGTCGCTCCGGCGGCGGAGATTGTGGCCGTATCGAAGGTGAGTTCTGCCGCATTCAAGACAATTTGGGACGTCGGCTGCGCGAGATGCACGCGAATGGTTTCATCCCCGGCGAAAGTGGCCTTATCCAGATCCGGGGTGAACGTCAGGCGATAATTCTCAGGCGCTGTGGTCATCGGCAGGCGCTGGGCCGAACAGAGGCACACGCCCAGCAGAATGGAAGCGGTGAGCAGGACAATTTGTTTCATTTTTCCTCAGACGTTGTTTCGAAGTTTGTAGGATGCAGTTTGAAGAACACTGCGTTGCCGGCAATTTAGGTACGAATAGCTAGTGAACAAAGTTCGAAACAAGATTTCCATTCAAGACTGTGAATTCGCATTTGCTGGCCCCAATCCAATAAGCGATTTCATGGTAATCATCCACATCAAATATCGCGAGGTCGGCATCTTTACCAGACTCGATGGAACCTTTTCGCTGCTGCAATCGAAGCGCATAAGCGCCGTTAAATGTTGCTGCGGAAATGGCTTCGGCGGGCGACATTTGCATCTGCGTGCAGGCCAACGACATCACGAACGGCATGCTGGAAGTTGGCGAGGAGCCGGGATTGTAATCAGTCGCCAAGGCAACTGCAACACCAGCGTCTATCAACTTTCTTGCGGACGGATAGTTTTTCAATCCTAGAAAAAAGTTGGCGCCGGGCACCAGTGTGGCCACCGTGTTGCTTCGTGAAAGTTGTCTGATGTCGGCGTCACTGACGTAGTCAACGTGGTCGAATGACGCGGGATCGAAACGCAGCAACGGTTGCAAATCCGTCTGGCTCAACTGGCCAACATGCGCGCGCACTTCTAGTCCGTGATGTTTCGCAACTTCAAATATCTGGGAAGTTTCTTCCGGCGTGAAAGCGCCGCGCTCAGTGAATACGTCCACGAACTGAGCGAGTTTGCGCCTTGCGGCCTCGGGGACCATCTCTCTACAGACGAGTTCGACGTAGTTTGGTGAGCGGCCCCTGAATTCGTGGGGGACTACGTGCGCTGCTAACAACGTGCTTATGACGGTGCCCGGCCATTGCCTGGCGGCAGCGCGGATTGCTTCCAGCGACTTCAGTTCTGATTCCACTGTAAGTCCGTAGCCGGATTTCGCTTCTACTGTGGTCGTCCCCTGTTGGGCCATTTCGTGCAATGCGGCCACGACTTTTTCTGCGAGGGCGCTCTTATTTGTATTGCGGACCCCGTCGAGACTTGACCGGATGCCCCCGCCTGCCTCGGCAATTTCTTCGTAGGTCGCGCCGGCAATTCGTTTCTCAAAATCGATTAATCGCGGTTCCATGAATACCGGATGAGTATGAGAATCCACGAAGCCGGGAAGCACGACTTTGTTTTTGCAGTCAATTTCGAAGAGTCGTTTGCGATTCTTGAAAATCCAAGGATCTCGCCTCGCCTCTTTATTCGAGCCGACGGACACGATCTTTCCTCCGATGCAGAGCACGGCAGCATCGTTGATCATGCCGAGATCGCTGAGTTCAGTTCCGAGGCGGGCTAGGTTTCTGGAAGAAGACTTTCCGGAGGAGGAGCGTAGCGTGAGAAGTTGAGAGATATTTGTCAGCAGCAGAGGACGCGTTTTTGTGCGCACATCGCTAGTCTCAGGATTGTCTACCCTGCGGCGCGAGAGTTTGCTGCTTGCCGATGGATTGTTTTTAGACGGTCCCACGCTGATGCAGTTTACCAGCTACCTTTGCATCGGAACCTTCACCCCGTTGCCGGCGGCGAAGTCCTTGGCTTGCTCATAACCAGCGTCCACGTGGCGGAGAATCCCCATACCCGGATCGGTCGTTAGAACGCGCTCAATTCTCTTTGCCATCATTTCCGTGCCATCAGCGACCGTAACTTGTCCTGCGTGGAGAGAATATCCAATGCCGACACCGCCGCCGTTGTGAATTGAAACCCACGACGCACCCGCGGCGGTATTTACCATGGCATTCAGAAGGGGCCAATCCGCGACCGCATCACTGCCATCTTTCATGCTTTCTGTTTCGCGATAGGGAGAAGCCACCGAACCGCAGTCCAGGTGATCCCGGCCGATGACGATCGGCGCTTTGAGCTTTCCTTTTTTAACCAGGTCGTTCATGGCGAGCCCGAATTGCGCGCGCTCACCGTATCCAAGCCAGCAGATGCGTGCCGGCAATCCTTGAAATTTAATTCGTTTCTTCGCAAGCTCAATCCAGCGGCGAAGAATTCGGTTCTCGGGAAAAAGTTCCAACACCAGGTCATCGGTGACATGGATATCGGACGGTTCACCGGAAAGTGCTACCCAGCGAAACGGCCCACGGCCTTCGCAAAAGAGGGGACGAATATATTCGGGCACAAACCCAGGAAAATCGTAGGCGTTCTTCACGCCCTGCTGGAATGCAAATGTACGAATATTATTTCCGTAATCGAAAGTCACCGCGCCCATCTTTTGCAGGCGCAGCATGCCTTCCACGTGGCGAGCAATGGCGTTGAGGGATTTTTCTTCATACTGCTTCGGATCGCTTTTGCGCAACGCGATTGCATCTTCCAGCGTCATTCCATTCGGAACGTATCCGTTCAACGGATCATGAGCGGAGGTCTGGTCTGTGAGAATGTCTGGCACGACACCCCGGTCCGCGAGCTCGTTAATCACGTCGGCGCAATTTCCCACCAGCCCGACAGAAACATTTTCTTTTTTACGGACGGCGTTCTTGAGAATTCGCAACGCCTCATCGAGCGTGGTAACCATGAAATCACAGTAGCCGGTTGTCAGGCGTTTCTTGATACGCTCGGGATCTACGTCAATCCCCAGAAACGCCGCGCCAGCCATGGTCGCGGCCAGTGGTTGAGCGCCACCCATTCCACCCATGCCTCCACTGACGATCAGCTTGCCGGCCAGGTCTCCACCAAAATGTTTCTCTGCAGCCGATGCGAAAGTCTCGAATGTTCCTTGGACAATTCCTTGCGAGCCGATATAAATCCACGAGCCCGCGGTCATTTGTCCATACATCATGAGTCCAGCGCGTTCGAGTTCGTTAAACTTCTCCCAGTTGGACCAATGCCCAACCAGATTCGAATTTGCGATCAGCACGCGCGGAGCATACTCGTGAGTTTTTAAAATTCCTACAGGCTTGCCGGATTGCACTAGAAGGGTTTCGTCATCGTCCAAACTTTTCAGCGAGGCCACAATCGCGTGATACGCCGGCCAGCTGCGGGCGGCCCGTCCGGTGCCGCCGTAAACCACCAGGTCACGTGGACGCTCTCCAACTTCTTCATCGAGATTATTCATCAGCATGCGCATGGCTGCTTCCTGTTGCCATCCTTTGCAGGTCAGGGAAGTTCCGCGAGGCGCGCGAATGGGAGCGTAAGTCGAAGGAGGAATTTCTGTTTCAACCGGCATTCTTAGATGTTAGTGCTTCGGAGAGATGGGATCAAATCTGAAAAGAAGATGATGGGATGGCCCACCCTTAACGGATTCTTCGTCCGGAATGAGAAGACCTAGGGCCCTTTCGCAACACTAGATTCGGAAACCAAGATTTATAATGTGCCCGTTCGTAAGTCAGGGCGAGGGACGCTTCCTGTCGGAGTTTTCGATGCCACGGACTTTCTGCAAGCTGCTGTCGTCTGCTCTTACTTTGATTGCCTGCGCAATTATTTCCTGCCACGGCGCAGTCGCTCAAACTAAAACTGACCGAAGGGTCGTCGTCGAAAGCTTTAGAATTTTGGGGACTCGGGCCATTGATTCCGAGAAATTGGCCGAGATCACAGGCAGCGTGTCTGGATCCACGTTCAACGATGATGCCGAAGAATTGAAAGAGAGAATAAAAGGGCAGTTTCAAGATCGTGGCTATTTCAAAGCGGAAGTAGAGAAACTGGAAATCAAAGTGCTTGATCCGCTGGCCTCCCCTAAGCCCGTGCGTCTGGAGGCCCAAGTCAGCGAAGGACCATTGTGCTCATTGTCCAACATCGAGTTCAGTGGCAATCACGCATTTACGTCACAGGATTTGCGAGCGAGATTCCCGATTAAATCTGGCAGCGAGTTCGCGCGATCCAAGGTTGTAGCCGGGCTTGAGCGCATACGAGACATCTATACGTCACGAGGCTTTCTTGAAGCAGTTTTCATTCCGGACGCAAACCTGGACTCGAGCTCGACGGTAAAGCTAAACATCGAAGTGCGTGAAGGCTTGCAATACCGAATGGACAAACTGGAGATCTTCGGGCCGGCTGAGATCGCTGAAAAGCTTCAGATGCGATGGGAACTTCCGACCGGAGCTCCGTACGACGCTTCCTATGTGACGACTTTCTTGGAAAAGAATAATTCGCTTCTTCCGGAGGGCTTCAGTCCCACAAATGGAGTTGGAGTATTTCTTGATTGTCGGGATGCCTTGGTCTCCGTTCACCTACATCTGACACAAGATCCGCAGCATGCGATTTTGGATGGAGCGAAACACGTAGATTGTGAGGCTTCGCCGGAGGGCGTGAAAGACGAGTCGCATGGAGAGTAATGATAACTGCAACCATGAAAGGGGTTACTCGTCGCTCCGATAGTCCCACCCTCGACGAAAACCGTCCACTACCAGGTGCTATACGCCGTCCCGTCGCTGGAGACTGCGGTTGAGCCGCTGTGGACGTCGTTGATTCCGCCCTCTTGCTGATCTGGAGACATCAACGTGGAATCTTCCTGGTCTACTGCCCAGGTATCGTTTTTGCTGGTCATCGGATCGGAGGGAATCTGCTTGATGTAATGCGACTGCACCAGGTCGTCGAGCGATTGCGGCGCTTTTTGTTTGTCCAAAGTGTATTGCGAAATCACTGAGCGCAAAGTGAACAAATTCTGTCGCAGCACGGACTCCCTTGCACGCAAAATGGACTGGTTATAAGCCGGGACAGCCACTGAGACCAAGATCAGAATCAAGCTGATGACGACCATCAGTTCGATCAGAGTGAAGCCCCGGATTTTCTTTTTGCTCAACATTTAATTTTCTACTTACCAGTCTTTATATTGCGTTCCGTCCAGCGCCGTACCTTGTGATTTCGTGAATACATCGAAAATATTGTTGCCATCCCACGAATCTGATTTCGGGTCGTCCTGCATGGAGTGCATGCCCCACTCCGCGTTTCCAGTCATGGGATCAATCGGGATTTTGCGCAGAAAACGCAGCTTCTTGGTGTTCACGCTGACGCCGTTTACCAGAGTATCGAGGTCGGGCGGATAGCCATCGGAACCGACCTTCATCTGAAATGCCCCGCGATCAGCGGCGTCTTTATAGCGATCAATCGCGTCTCGCATCTCCCACAGGTCGCGCCGCAGTTCGCGTTCTTTCTCGCGCTTGATGGTGATCCTGGCCATGGGCAAAGCGAGCGACGTCAGGATCAGCAGAATCGTGGTGGCCACGATCAGCTCGATGAGCGTGAATCCGCTCATCTTTTCGACACTTCGCCTCTTTGCGCCGGCCTTCATAGATTTACTATCGTCGGAAATAATCGAGTCCTTCAGACCTTCCTTGTTGGAACCATCCATCATTGAATTGTGATCGTCGCAGCCGTGCCTGCCACCTGCATAGGCTGCATGCCGGGATCCTTCGCGCCACCTTTGGAGATTGCCAGCGTTCCTTGTCCGCTAGCTTTTGCCATAAATGTCAAAGTGACCACTGCTCCCTGTCCTGAGACTCCGCTAACGCCCGGAGGCCTGGTTGCGGTTATCTGTAGGGTGCCGCTCGTGGCGTCGTCGCGATGTACGAGTGCGACCGGCTGGCCATCCTGCGAGAGAAAGCCTCCATTCGACACGTTTACTACCTGCAGGAGCTTTGGGTCGTAGCTCACTTGTAGCGGCACCGAGTATGCGTTCTGAGCCCCATTCAGCATTACGTTCACCGTGAAAGTTGAACCCGCCGGCTGGGTAATGTTCGGAGGATCAAATCCAAAGCTTGCTGCTCCCGGTTGCGGAGTTAGCGGCTGAGGAGCTGGAGCTTGCGTAGGGGGAACTTGCGGCCCTTGATTCGGCGAAACTGCCGCCGGGGGCTGTCCGGCCGGCTGGCTCGCATTCGGTGGAGGCATGGTGGCTGATGAAGAATCAGTGGAGTTCGTCACAGCGGCATGATTCACGCGACGCATCTGGATCGCGCCCGCAGTGCCGACATCCAGCGCGGTCTGGTTCAACTCGTTTAGTTCCTGCCCGCGCACGATATGCGGGACCATCACAAAGACAATTTCGTTTTCTTTGTGTTCGACGTTGGTCTGTCCGAATAGGTATTTGAGGATGGGAATCTGCGACAGACCGGGGATCCCACTTAGAGAGCGGATCTGCTGATCTTCCAGCATCCCGCCCAGAAGGTTGACCTCACCTTCTTTCAGTCGGATTTCATGTTCAATTTTTCTCTGGCCAATAATTGGCTGGCTGATACCGCCAATATTCGCCTGACTGGTCACCGACGAGATATCCATTGTGATTTTGAGGGTCACCTCTCTGCCGGCGTGGACCTTGGGAGTGATGTCAATATTCACTCCAACATCCAGATACTGGAATTGGGTGTTAACAAGAGGGTTGATACCTACGCCACCGATGCCGGGCTGAAACGACCCGGTCGCTACCGGCACGCGATCGCCAATTTTTAGCGAGGCCTTCTGTCCATCTACTGCTCTGATCTGCGGATTTTGAATGAGCTTGGTATTACTGTCACTGAAAAGTGCAGTCAGGCTTGCTGGTGTGATCGTGACTTGAAAGTCGGTGGCGTTAAGATTTCCCAGGGCATTCAGGCTAATTCCGTTGCCGGTAGAGGGAGTAGTGCTGGGTGTCGTCGTGGTCCCGTTCGTTGTGGTTGTGGTGGTCGTATTGATATTCGGCTGCAGTGAGACGGTAGCGCTGGTGGGCGGACTGATGCCCAGATTCCGTGTTTTATCACGACTCACTTGCATGATGGCAATGTCAACGATGACTTCGGACTTCGATTTATCCAGATCACCCACGAGTTTTTGCGCCAGCGCGACTTGGTCTGGAGTGCCGCGCACCACAATCGCCCCCTGCGAAGGCAGAGGCTGAATGCGGGCGATCTCGAGGATCTGCCGGAGCGCGTTGACTACGTCCTGCAACTCTGTCGGTTGGGAAAGATTAGCCAGATAAAAAGTCTTGATGACGCTTTGTTCCAGATCTTTTCGTTTTGCGGGATTGTCGGCGGCAACAAATATCGTGTTAGGCGTGACTGGACGCCAGAAAGTCTTCGATTCCAGCGCCACAATCTGCAGCGCTTCCTCCAGCGATACTCCGTTCAATTCGATCTTGATGCGTCGCGATGTGTAGTCAGGATCGAAGAGAACGTTAATTCCGGCTAGCTTTCCGATCGTCTCGTAGATCACCTTGGTGTCTTCGGTCGCTTTAAGAGTAACGGGGATGTTCGCAATAACGGCGAGGTCCACTGGACCCTGCGCGTCGTCCAGACGCTTCTGCAGACCCGTCGCTGGAACATTCGATGACTTCGGAGCAGGCGCGGCCCCGGCAGCGTCAATCATTTTTTGGGTTCGGCGGATTTCCTGCTGGGCTATGAAACTCGACGAGTCTGTGGCCGCTGCCTTGCGGAACTCCGCCATCGCTTCTTCGAGTTTGCCGGCATCCCGCAGCAATTGGCCGCGATGGACGTGCGAGGCGCCTGCCAGAAAGCGCAGGCGTTCATAGGCGGAGCGATAGGTAAGATCTGTGGGCCTTAGCTCGTAAGCCTGCCGGTACAGGTCGAAAGCTTGTTCATAATTCTGGCGGGCTTCGGCGTCCTTACCCTCGTTGTACAAGGCTTTGGCGCTTTCAGCGATGGCCGCAGCGGCCAAGGAAAGCGTCAACACGACGATTGCCGCCAATCGAATCAGGCGTCTCATGAATGGTTCCTCGCAGGCAGTCTTGCACAAAGGGCAAAGAATACCCAAACTTTACTCATTTATACCCGCTGGAGAAGACGAAAGCTCGCGTGATTATAGCATCGCCTTCCATTGCGAAGTGACTGCTGTACAAGGTAGTTACACTCATTAGGGCCACTTTTGCTGCAACAAAATTCAATCCGGTACTCGTTTAATCGGCGCACGCCATACGCATCCGAAGTTATTGAGATAACCTATCATTGCCATGGCACGCCAGACAGCGCATCCGACGAAATCTGCTCCTCCAAAGAACGTTCAGCGCGACCCGACCGCCGCCGGACAGCGCGACGCTGCTGTTAATAGGATCGCTTCTCATAACTACTTCTTGCTCGAAAAATTTGAGACTGGGATAGTTTTAAGCGGAACGGAGGTCAAATCCGTGCGCGCAGGACTGGCTAACCTCAAAGATGCCTATGGATTGCTGAAAGATGGGGAACTGTGGCTTTTGAACTGTCATATTGGTCCATATGAGCACGGGAACATTGCCAACCATGCTCCGCTGCGTACTCGTAAGCTGTTGATGCACGCGGAGGAGATCCGCAAACTCATTGGAAAAACGCAGCAACGTGGGCAGACGCTGATCCCGACACGCATGTATTTCAAAAACGGCAGGGTCAAGCTGGAACTCGCCCTGGCTAAAGGGAAGCAACTGTGGGACAAGCGCGAAACCGAGCGGCGCAGGACGGCGGATAAAGAAGCGAAAGAGGCCGTGGCTAGATCGCGCAGACGGTAGGGCGAGGGCGGCTCTTGGCCAAAAGCCAAAACGTAGAGCCAAAAGCCACTATTTCATCAAATCGCAATTCCCCACACACTTCACCGTCTGCAACTCGATCTCGGCTTTCTTGTGCGAGATTTGCGGACCATCCGGCATAACGATCAGCGATTGCGGACCGTCCGCGAGATTGAAGGTGCAATCGAAGTTCATGGACTGCACGCCGCGCTGCTTGCAGGAAGTGTTCGACAATGCTGATGCCATCATTCCCGGGGAATCGTAAACCTTGTCGGCCAGTTGGGATGACATCACGGCAATCACCATCGGCGACGCGGACTTAATCTTGACGCTGAGCTGCTGTCCGTCTCGTTCGGGAGTCAACAAGCTGTAAATCTTGGGCGTTGAAGTCACTGCGTACTTTTCCTTCACCAGGCGTACCCACTGAAACTCGGGCTGCAGGCAATGGTCAACGCAAGTCCAACTGTAATACTGAATGTGAACGTCGTTCGCGGGCAAAAAGGGACGGGCATTGCGCCCCAGAATGATGTCAACACCAGTTAGTGCTGCGTGATCGTTCCGTTCATCCCGTAGCACAAGAACCATGGCACGGTTAGGCGGCAACTCACAGGTGTAGGTCGCGCTGACGACATGCCGATCAAGACATCTCCACTCGATGCGGCTCATGTACTCGGGATTCTGCAAGGCCGCGTTCCACTCATCGAATGGCGTGAGAGCGATGGTAATCGGTTTTTCCGAATCAATATCCACGTGGATGTTGCCACCCTCGGGACCGGGCCGGTAGACACGGCCGGTCTGATATTCAGCTGGCACGAGTTGCAGAGTTTCTGCGTTGGCGGCTGTCCAATCGAAAACTTTGTCTTGTCCGAAGGCAAGGCTCACGGATGCACACAATAGCAGCGCGAAAATCTGCAAATTTTTCATAGTTAGGGGGTATTTCAGCCCGGAATGATGAGTTCCACAACCGGAATCCGTCTGCTGGCATGACGCAGGTAACTAGAGTTATCGTCGAGCTCCTCATTAGTTGTTAACGTCATTGATCTTTACTGCATCGTCACATGGCCTTGCGCTTTTGGCGGGATGCAAACGATACTTAGATCATCCTCATGAAAACAAATCTCTCTCTCTCAAATCCCGCCGAAGTTGAAACTGAATGCCTAGTCGTGGTCGCGCTGGACCGCAGCCCAAAAAAGAGCGCTGGCGAATCCGGCAACGGAAGCCTCGACAAGAATTCCTCTAAGAACAACGAGTCCAATAAAGCGACCGAAGTTTCCGTAGAAACGGTTGACGAAACGGTGCTTGCTGCTGTGGCCGACGTTCTTGCCGGCGGGGAAGTTACCGGCAAGATGTTTGAATCCACGCTGCTGCATCGGCCCGCCAAGTTGAAAGCCAAACGGCTGCTGTTGCTTGGTGGCGGCAAAGCAAAGAACTTCGGATCGGTGGAACTCCGCAAGCTGGCGGGAACTGCGACACGAATGTTGAAGGCCAAGGGAATTCGAAGTTTCGCTTTTCTGGCACCGGAGAAAGCCATGCCAGCTGATGAAGCGGTCAAGGCGGTCGTAGAGGGAGCATTTGTCGGCAACTTCGATCCTGACACATACAAGAGCGACCGCAAGGACCAGAAGATTGACACGATAACAGTCGTCGCTGCTGGCGAGCAGTCCGCGTTGCAAGCGGCCCTGGATCGCGCGCGAATTATTGGAGAGTCGCAGAACTTCACTCGCGACTTGGTCAACGAGCCCGGAAATCACATGACCCCGACGATTCTCGCGGAGCGCGCGAAGAAGATGGCCGAAGAGGTCGGACTAAAAATCGAAGTATTCGGCGGAGAGAAAATCCGCGAACTGAAAATGGGCGCGTTTTGGGGAGTTGCCCAGGGTTCAGACGAACCTCCGGCCCTGATCATACTGCGCTATGAACCTGCGGGCGTTCCCGAAAAGCCGGTGCTTGGCCTGGTGGGTAAAGGCATCACGTTCGATACCGGCGGCATTTCCATCAAGCCCTCGGACGGCATGGAGAAAATGAAATACGACATGGCCGGCGGAGCCGCAATGTTGGGCGCTATGCGGGCGATCGCCTTGCTGAAGCCGCAGGTTAGAGTGACGGCGATTGTTTGTGCGTCGGAGAACATGCCTTCCGGAAAAGCGCAGAAACCGGGCGACATTCAAATCGCAATGTCCGGCAAGAGCATTGAGATTATTAACACCGATGCTGAAGGACGACTCGTGCTGGCCGATGGTCTCTGTTACGCCCGCCAGTTGGGGTGCACTCACCTGATTGATGCCGCGACTTTGACGGGTGCGGTCGTGGTCGCTCTGGGCCATGTGAATGCGGGAGTATTCTCCAACGATGAAAAGATGTATGAGAGCTTTAGCCGCGCGCTGCTCAAGGCGGGGGAAAAATTCTGGCGGCTTCCTTTGGACGAAGAATATCAGGAGAGCATTCGCTCTAACATCGCGGACATTGTAAACTCCGCAGGACGCGGCGGCGGCGCGGTTACGGCAGCCATGTTCCTGAAAGAGTTTGCGGAAGACACTCCGTGGATGCATCTCGACATCGCTGGCACCGCATGGATGGAAGAAGGCAAGCCATGGATTGCGAAAGGCCCGTCAGGGATTGCGGTGCGAAGCTTGGTTGAATTCGCTCAGGAATTTAAAGCGTAGAAGTCGACACGTTGAAGATTGCAGCAAACTGGAGGCTTCATGAAAGCATTGTTTTCCATAGGTCTGGTAGTTATGGTGCTGGGAATTCTTTCCTTCTTCGTGCCGCTGCCACATTCACAGCATCATGGCGCCGATCTCGGAGACGTACATGTTGGAGTTACGACAAAGCATGAATCTTTACTGCCGGTCGGCGCGAGTGTGGCGCTCGTCGTTGTGGGTGCTGGAATGATGCTTGCGGGACGCGGCAAAGCGTGAATGTAAAACGCGAGCTCGGACGAGCTTAACTGCAACGGGTTTTCGATCCACTCGATTCCTAGATGAGCCGCTTCCGAGTCACAGCACATGTCATCTCAGCTTTACATTGCTGCGGGGACGGTGATCCCCATCACACTTAAAACACGGGTCAGTTCCCGGCGGACGATCCACGCGGCTGCCAGCAGAAAGTCTCTGCGCTCTTCGGCGGCCTCATTGAGAATGGGATGGCGATGATAAAACGCGTTGAAAAGCTGCGCCATCTGGAACGCATGTTTCGCTAAATATGCAGGTTCGGTAGTACTGATGCATTGGTCAATCAGGTAAGAAGTTTTCGACGCAGCCAGCCATAGCTCCCAGATCTCGTTGCCGGATTCTCCGGCGAGATATTTCGCAAAGTTTACATCCGCTGAAAAATGATCGGGATCAATTCCTCCCTTGCGGAATATGTTGCTTGCACGCACCACGGCATATTGAGCGTAGGGACCGGTCTCGCCCTCGAAGCTCAGGGCCTCCTTGAAATCGAAAGCGATCACCGACGACTTCGTGACTTTGAGCATGAAATAGCGCAGCGCGCCGATGGCAATCTGAGTTGCGATGGTAAGCCTCTCATCCTCGCTCAACTGTGGATGTCGAGCATCCACTTCACTTTTCGCTGAGGCGATCAGACGGTCAATGAGATCGTCTGCCTTCACGCCGAAACCCTTTCGTCCTGAAACTTCGATGTAGGAACGAAGTTTGTCTTCGTCCGAGAGTTGATAACCCAGTTCGGCGGCACAGCGCGGAGTAAGCGCAACCATCTCGTAAGAAAAATGCGTGTAATGATTGGCTTGCTGGTTGTATTGCAGGGCGCGCAGGGCATCAATCACAGTGTTCTGCGCTTCTGACTGGCGGGCGTCGATCACGTTATAAATTTCCGCGACGTCTCCGAAGTGAGGATGCTCCGGCTCACCATCAATCGTGGAAATCCAGCAATCGTGCTGATTGGGATAACGATAGAACTTGCGGTATCCGAAGTCGCGCCCAAGCAGGCCAAACTTCCACAAATGATAGGCAATGTCTTTGCCAACGTAACCGACGGTCCCGTTAGAGCGCACTATGACCTTCTGATCTTCTTCTGCAACATCGTCGTCTTCTGGCTCGGACTCTTTCGGGGCGGTCTCCGCGTCTGACGTTTTGGATTTGGTAGTTCCACCGCGCCGCATCACCCAACAGCCCTTGTTTTTACCTTCCGTTTCGAAGGAGAGCACACCACGCTCTTTGAGTTGAATAAAGGCAGCATCCCAGAAATGGAGTTTTAGAATTTCACTTTCGCGAGGCAGGAAATCGTATTCGATATCCAGTCGGTCCATAGTCTCGAGGTGCCGCCGAAGAACAGCTACTGCGATGATTTCGGCAATCGCGGCGACCTCGTTGTTGCCCTGCTCCAAATCGTGCAAGGTCTGCGAACGAAGTTTGAGATTCTCTTTATCTTGCGCGTACCACTGGGATGTTCGCGCGTACAGATCCCAGCAGTAGTAATCAAATCGTGGGTGGCGGACGAGCTGCTCGATTTCCGCGCGCGATTTTTGCTCTATATGAAGAAAACCAACCACTACATCCGCGACCTGCACGCCGGTGTTGTCAATGTAGTTCTGCACATCCACCTCGTGCCCTGCCGACTTCAGCAGACGGACAAAAGTGTCTCCGAGGATAGCGTTACGCAGGTGTCCGACGTGCGCGGCTTTGTTGGGGTTGATGCTGGAATGTTCGACCAAAATTTTGCCAGAAGAAATTTCGGACTCGAGCTTCTTATCCGCCGCCACGGCCGCGGCAAACTTGGCGCGGTCCACGCTGGCATTGATGTAGCCCGCGCCCGCGACCTGCAACTTCTCGAAACCCTCGATCGCACCAATTCCGGTTACGATTTCTTCGGCTATTTTGCGTGGTGCTTTTCGAAGCTTTTTCGCCAGTTCAAAGGCGAGCGGCAGGGCGTACTCTCCAAATTCCACCTTAGGAGGCTGCTCTATAACAATTTTCGGCAGTTCAACGTCGTAAGTTCGCAGCAGAAAGTCGCGGATGTGTTGGGCAAGCTGGCGTTCCAGGTCGCGATACAAGAGTCCCTCTAAGCTGTTGAAGAAAAAAGTGATTGTAGCAGAGCACGCGAGGCCGCCTGTTTGACGGCAATTGTTGCCTTCCCTATGATAAAAGCTCCAGCACGGGCTGAAACCTCCTTTGCAATTCTAGAAAAACTGGACATAACTTAGACGGTTGCCGGATTTGTCGCCGATTTATGGAAAGCAGCGAATGACCGAAAAGTTTTACATTACGACTCCGATTTACTACGTGAATGCGCGTCCGCACATCGGCCACGCCTATACCACGATTGCGTGCGATGCGATCGCTCGGCGGCAACGCATGCTGGGCAAGGACACGTTTTTTCTCACGGGCACCGATGAGCACGGACAGAAGATCGAACGTGCGGCTCAGGCCGCCGGCAAAACTCCGCAGCAGCTTACGAATGAGGTTTCTGCGGAGTTTCGCGCGCTGTGGGACCGGATGGGACTGACGTACGATGACTTTATCCGCACCACTTCAGAGAAACATAAACAAGGAGTGCAGGAACTTTTCCGGCGCATTCGCGATAAGGGATACATCTACAAGGGCGAATATAGCGGACAGTATTGCGTATTCGATGAGCTCTACGTGGACGCGGTAGGGCCGGGCGCGCCTTGTCCGGAGTGTGGACGTCCCACGGAAACAGTGAAAGAAGAAAATTACTTCTTCAAACTCTCTGAGTTTCAAGACAGGCTGCTCGACCTCTACACTGGCGATCCAAATTTTATTCGTCCTGATACCCGGCGCAACGAAGTGATGTCGTTCGTGCGCTCGGGATTGCGCGATCTCTCTATCAGCCGGAGCACATTTTCATGGGGCATCCCGGTTCCGGACGATCCCAAACACATCATCTACGTATGGCTCGACGCGCTCGCCAACTACATTACCGCGCTCGGCTATGGATCGTCCGATACGAAGTTATTCGAAAAATTCTGGCCCGCCGATCTGCAAATGATTGGCAAAGAAATTGTCCGTTTCCATTGCGTTTATTGGCCGGCGTTTCTGATGGCGGCGGAGCTGCCGTTGCCGAAGAGCATCGTAGCGCACGGCTGGCTGTTGTTTGAAGAGAGCAAAATGTCGAAGTCGCGGGGAAACATTGTCCGGACTGAGACGATACTCGACGTTTTGGGCGCGGACGCGCTGCGATATTTTCTGCTGCGTGAAATCATCTTCGGCCAAGACGGATCGTTCTCGTTCGATGCTCTGGTTCAGCGCTACAACTCTGATCTGGCCAACGGTCTGGGCAATCTAGCCAGCCGCACGTTGACGATGATTACGCGTTATTTTCGCGGCGAGATTCCATATCCGTCAGGCAGCGCTTCGCTCACTCCGGCTGACCACGCCATCCGTCAAGCCGCGGAAACTGTGATTCGAGAATGCAACCAATCCTTTACTGAGTACAAATTCTCAGCGGGGCTGGAAGCAATATGGATTCGCCTGATCGCGGCGGTAGACAAATACATTGTCGAGAACGAGCCTTGGGCTTACGGCGAAAAGCAGGATGAAGTGAGCCGCTCGCGCTTGGCCACAATCTTGTACACGAGCGCCGAGGCGTTGCGGATTGTGACAGCGGTTGCGCATCCAGTGATTCCAGATGCAACGACGAAAATCTGGGCGCAGATGGGACTGGGCGACATCCAAAAGTTAGAGCTCTCAGATCTTAAATGGGGACAGCTTCGTTTAGGAACCAAGCTGGGCAAAGTGGAAGCCGTTTTCCCGCGCGCTGACAAGAGTGCGATTGAAAGGATGCAGAAGATGGAGGATCAGGGAAGGCCCAGCGTTGCGGGAGAAACATCCCAGCAAACTGCGGCGCGGGCAACAGAAGCGCAAGTAACGCCTGCCGCCAAGCCTACCCACGGCACGGGTGCAACTTTTGCAGTCGAGGGTGCGGGAGCAACTGGTGCAACAGCGCACGCCCCAGCGGCTACGTCGCAGCCGAGCGTGGAACCAGGGAAAGAGAAAATCAGCATTGATGATTTTGCGAAAGTTGAATTGCGTGTGGCCCAGGTAACTGTGGCGGAAAAAGTGAAGGGCGCCGACAAGCTGCTGCGGCTCGAAGTTGACCTTGGGACCGAAATCCGCCAAGTGCTCGCGGGTATTGCGGAATCGTATGCGCCCGAATCATTGATCGGACGCAAAGTCGTAGTCGTGACCAACCTCGCTCCCCGAAGAATGCGCGGATTGGAATCGAACGGGATGATTGTGGCGGCATCTCCAGAGGGCGGAAAGGCAGTGCTGGCAAGCTTTCTGGAGGACGTGCCACTTGGGACGCGGCTTAAGTAGCCTTCGGCCGCAGAAGAAACAAAGATCGGTTCTGACACCATGTACGTAGATTCCCACGCCCATCTCGAGATGGAACAGTTCGATGCCGATCGCGAACAGGTGATTCAGCGCACGCGAGAAGCGGGTGTTGCAACGGTGGTTGCCATTGGGAGCGGTACCGGGCCGGGGTCCCTGGACTGCGGGATTCAATTGGCCGCAAAATATCCGTTTATCTACGCGACTATCGGAATTCATCCCCATGAGGCGAGGCTCGCGACGGAAGATGATTTCAAGGAGCTGGAACAGTTGGCGAAGCGTCCTAAAGTAATTGCCTGGGGAGAGATTGGTCTGGACTACTTCTACGATCATTCGCCGCGCGAGCTTCAGCAAAGCGTGTTTCTTGGGCAAATGGAGCTTGCGCGAGCGGCGAAGCTTCCGATCGTGATTCACTGCCGTCCGTCTGATGGCAGCGAGAACGCATGGGATGACTGCCTCGATTTATTGAACGAGCAATGGGCAGCCACAGGAATAGGCGGCATCCTGCACTGCTTCACCGGCGCGCCCAGTCACGCAAAGCGGGCGCTGGACATGGGATTCATGATTTCCTTCGCGGGCAACATAACTTTTCCGAAGGCGCAGCCGATTCGAGATGCTGCCAAAGACGTCCCGCTTGAACGAATTCTTATCGAGACGGATGCGCCTTTTCTCGCCCCGGTTCCGCATCGCGGCAAGCGTAACGAGCCCGCGTTTGTGAAAGAAACCGCCAAAAAGTTGGGGGAAATACTACAACTCTCCGGGGAAGAAATAGGCGCGACGACCGCAGACAATTTTTACCGGTTCTTTTCGCTTCACGAAATAGCAAAGTCCATTTAGCCTGATTAGTGCATCTTTTGCGGGGACAAGCTAATCTAGCAAGCAGAAGCTAAACAGCATGCCAGAGAATACTTTCGATATTGTCAGCAAGCTCGACCTGCAAGAGGTCGCTAACGCGATCCAGCAGGCTCTGAAAGAGGTCCACACGCGCTTTGATTTGAAAGACTCGAAATCGAACATCGAGCTCGAGGGTAAAGACGCCATCGTGATGCATTCGGCGGACGAGTACAAACTCAAAGCTGTGAACGATGTCTTTCAAGCGAAATTGGTCAAGCGCGGAGTGTCGCTGAAAGGCCTGACTTACGGCCCTATAGAATCGGCTGCCGGTGGCACATCGAAGCAGCGCATCACGATGCAACAGGGAATCCCAATCGAAAAAGCCAAAGACATCGTCAAGATCGTGAAAGAATCCAAGAAGAAGGTTCAGGCTTCAATTCAGGGGGACCTGGTCAGGATAAGCGGCAAAGATCGCGACTCGCTGCAGGACATTATCGCGCTGCTGCGGCAAAAAGATTTAGGCCTCGATCTGCAATTCACTAACTACCGTACTAATTAAATTCAGCACTATCACTCGGGAGAACCAGGGCCAACGATTGAGCACACCCGCCGCCATCAACGGCAAAGAAATCTTCGAGATGCTGCGCGAGGACTTGTCCGCTATCGAGCGTGAGTTCGGACGCGACACCGTCTCGGGCGTCGAAGCGATCACTGAGATCGGCGAATACTTGCGTGGTGGAGGAGGCAAGCGCATCCGTCCCGCGCTTCTTTTGCTTTCCGCAAAACTTTTCAGTTACGAAGGTCGAGGCGCCATCAAGCTGGGCGCGGTAGTGGAGATTATTCACACAGCCACCCTCGTGCACGACGACATTATTGATGAGGCGGAAACGCGTCGCGGACGTCCCGCTGCGAATACACAGTGGGGAAATTCGAAGTGCGTACTGGCCGGCGACTGGCTCTACATGCAGGCCTTCAAGGTTGCGCTGCAGGAGAGAAGTTTTCGCGTCCTCGATACTCTGATTGATCTCACTCAGCAGATGGTCGAAGGCGAGTTGCTCCAGATGGAAAAGCTGGGCAAACTCATCACGCTGGACGAACATTTTGATTTGATCTTCCGTAAAACGGCCTGCCTGTTTGCCGTTTGCATGCGTATGGGCGCGATTCTCGGGGGCGCCACTGCGGAACAGGAAGACAATCTCGCGCAATATGGACGCAACCTCGGGATGGCTTTCCAGATCGTGGACGACGTGCTTGATCTCACCGCTTCGGAAAAAGTGCTGGGCAAACCGGTGGCGAGCGACCTGCGCGAAGGCAAAGTAACCATGGCTGTGATTCACGCGCTGGAGCGTTGCACTCCCGCAGAACGCGATCTGGTCGAGACGGTTGTGAACGAAAGAATGTTCGATAGTGTGAGCCACAGAGAGATTCTCGCGCTTCTGAACCATTATGGTTCGCTGGATGCCGCCTACGCATGCGCCGCAAAATATGCAGGACTGGCGCGAAACTCCATCTGCACCTTTCCTGATAGCGAGATCAAGCGGGCGTTGCTGTGGGCTCCGGAATTCGTGGTGGCGAGAGAGAAGTAGCGTCCATCTGTTTCGTTAGCTGGGAGCAACCCGATTCACGATTCCATGAATCATTTCTTTGCGTTGCTTGCACATCACGGGTACGTGTTTATCTTTATGGCCGTCTTCGCCGAGGCTATAGGGCTGCCGTTTCCCGCGGCATTGGCCCTGATCGCGGCAGGATCTGCGGCGGCAACCGGAAGTTTATCCGTGCCCATCCTGCTGGCGATTGCCATTGGCGGATTTATTCTCGGCGACATTTTGCTGTTTTTCATGGGACGCATGATGGGATGGGCGCTCCTGGGCTTTCTGTGCAAGCTATCTTTGAATCCGGAAGCCTGCATTCTCAACTCGGCGGAATCATTTTATAAGCGTGGAAAAGTGACATTGATTTTCGCCAAGTTCGTTCCCGGCCTCAATACCATGGCGCCGCCGCTCGCGGGCAGCATGAAAATGCGCCCACGCCAGTTCCTTCTTTATGATTTTGGTGGAGCAGCCCTTTACGTTCTGACTTACGGCCTTCTCGGCTTCGTCTTCCGCGACTTTCTCATGGTGATGACCCGGGGAATACAGACAACCGGGCACGTTTTTTCAGACCTGCTCGCTGCCGCGGTCGTTGCCTACGTGGCCTATCGCCTATGGGTATATCAGAAAAACAAGGTTTACCGAGTCGTGCCGCGAGTTCAGGTGGAAGAACTTGCGCGCAGGCTGAAGTCCGAGGAGAAAGACAACGTCCTAATCGTGGACGTTCGCAGTCATGGTTATTACGACGCCAAAGCGCAGCGAATGAAAGGCTCCATTCGCATCGAGCCGA
The DNA here is from genome assembly GCA_041166845.1 of Acidobacteriaceae bacterium. GTDB lineage: Bacteria > Acidobacteriota > Terriglobia > Terriglobales > Acidobacteriaceae > JALYIM01. The sequence goes on along the minus strand of JBEEGK010000020.1, from coordinate 4,602 downwards.
ATGACCTGGAGAGAGAATTAAAGGCACTTCCTAAAGATAAGGATATTTATGTGTACTGTACTTGAGCACGCGAAGCGACCAGCGCCCGGGTGGCGCTTATGCTGAGAGAAAAAGGATTCAACGCGCTCGTGATCGTCGGTGGCTTAACGGCATGGCGCAAGGCTGGACAGCCTCTCGAGTCGGTTCCGGCGGACGAGTTAGTAAAGCTTCCAACCTTCAATTAATGACCTTCAGTCTCGAACCACGAGATAGTCCCATTACTTCCATGGCCTCACACAAAGAAATCGAAATCAAATTCAAGATTGACAACATGCACGCGCTTTCGCGACAGTTGCGCGAGGCCGGATTTCGCCTCGTCACTCCACGCACGCACGAGGTGAATACTCTCTACGATCTCCCAGGAGCAAAGCTCGCCAACAGCGGCGAGTTGCTGCGGTTGCGCAAATACGGCGCGGACTGGGTGCTGACTCACAAAGCGAAGGGTAAAGAGGGCCGCCACAAAACGCGCGTGGAAACTGAGACAAAAGTTGAGGACGGGATGAAGATGGACGCCATCTTGCACGCGCGGGGATATTCTCCGTCATTCCGTTACGAGAAATTTCGCGCAGAGTGGAGCGATGGCAATGGTCACGTCGTCGTGGACCAAACTCCTATCGGCAATTTTGGAGAGATCGAGGGTCCCTCGCGCTGGATCGATAAAACCGCGCGCTCGCTGAACGTAGACCCCAAAAACTATATGACGCAAAATTATGCGGGCCTTTTTTTTGAGTGGAAGAAGAGAACGGGAAGTTCGGCGAACGAGATGACATTCAAAGCCGTCCGAAAGCGTGCAAGCCGTTGAATTGCAGCACCAAACTAACCAACAGAACCGTGCGCTAAAGTAATTTCCGCGCGTGGTACTCTCTCCTTGCTCTGGTTTTCTGCTCCCACTCAGCGTGGCAGTGCAGAAGGACAAATTCCGGCGACTCCTGCGCACGGTTGAAGCGCTCTCCGATCTCGGCCCCGAGATGACGGCGGGACGCGACTTCTCGCAGACGGCGAGGTCCATGCTGTCGGCTCTGCAACAGGCCGGCGGAGCGCGCGAAACTGTGCTTTTCACTTTCAGCGACAAACCCTCGCTGTTGACCTCCATTGCCAGCGATGGCTTTGCTCTCATGCCCGAGCCTGCCATCATTCCACTGCTTCCGAAACACGTTCATGCGCTGAGTGCTTCACGCGGACCGATACTTTTAAGTCAGGGATCCTACGACGCGTTTCTGAGCTCCAACGGCAATGTCGCGCCGGAATTATTTCGCTGCATTGCCGCATTGCGAGTGGGAGGGAAACTAGTAGGCATAGTTGCGCTCGGACGCCGCGATGGCGACGCGCTCTACGATGAAGACGATCTTGAATCGCTCGAGATGCTCTGCAATTACGTAGCACTCGCGATTCATAATCATTCTCTCAGCCAGACTCTGGCGCAGCGAGTTTCGGAAAACTTGCGGCTCATGGCTTCCGTACATGGATTTTATGAAAATGCTCTGGAGGTCTTCGCCACCGCAATTGATGTAAAGCACATCAATATTCATGGACATTCTCTGCGCGTTGGACGCTACGCCGCCGCCATCGGAGAAGCCATGGGCATGGAGCAGGCTGAAGTTGCCGCACTGCGCTCCGCTGGCTATCTGCATGACATCGGAAAGGTAGCAGTGGACAAGCGTCTCTTTGCCAAAGCAACATCGCTCGATCCGGAAGAATTTCGTGAAATGGCGGACCACACGGTAGTAGGGCATCAAATCGTGAGCGGTGTACAGTTTCCATGGCCGCAGATTCCAGAAATTGTCCGTTGGCACCACGAACGCGGGGATGGCTCCGGCTATCCCGATGGACTAATGATGGAAGACGTTCCCATGCCGGTACGAATTATCGGCCTTGCCGATACTTTCGATGCGATGACAAGTGAACGTCCTTATCGCGAGCGGCTTTCGTTGGGAGGCACGCTTAGTGAGATCGTGCGCATGGCTCCGCAGAAATTCGATCCCAATGCGGTGCAAGGCCTGCTGGTACAGATCCGGCGTGATGCAGTCGGCAGCAATCGCATGCCATTTTTGGATGACCAGGCTGGTATCCAAATCTCGGCAGGCGACATTGACCAACTCGCCGCCGCATTGCAACATAAGATGAGTCACGCACGTCTTTTCTTGACGTAGTCGCGATTTGCCCATCGAGTTGGTGTCTTCATGTCCATTACCCGCCGTAGGTTTCTTCGAAAAAGCGCTTTTGCATTCGCAGGCGCGAGCATAATTCCTTCTCTCATTAACGGGCCAGCGAATGCCTTAACTTTCACGCACGGTAGAAGCAAGCGGCTGGTTGTCGTCTTTCTGCGAGGCGCTGCGGACGGTTTGAATATGGTCGTGCCGCATGGAGAGCCTGCCTACTATGAAATGAGGCCGACCATCAATATTCCCAGGAGCGCAGTGATTGATCTCGACGGTTTCTTCGGATTGCATCCCGGGATGTCGAGTCTTGAGCTGCTGTGGCAGCAAGGGCAGTTGGCGATTGTTCATGCGACCGGCTCTCCGCGCCCAAGTCGAAAACATTTCGAGGCCCAAGATTTCATGGAGTGCGCCATTCCCCGCGAGCGAGGAGCAGACAGCCGCTGGATGAGTCGCTGCGGGAGCGAAGAGGTAAGGTCGTCAGCGGAGATTTTTCTAGCGGGACAACATTTTGAGGCCATCCCAGGCGCTCAAACCCCCTCTGGCGATTTTGCCGAAAACCTGAGGCAACTTTCGCAATTAATGAAAACCAACCCTCAAACGCAAGTTCTGTCCTCCGAGATGGGGAGATGGGACTATCACTCTAATCAGGGCGCCCTCGAAGGTCAGATGGCAGACTCACTACGCGAAGTTTCGCTTGCATTGATTGCGTTCTGGTCAGATCTGGGGACTCTTCGCGAAGATACCGTGGTGGTTACCATGTCTGAATTTGGAAGAAGCGTCGGCGAAAACAATCGGGGCGGCACAGATCACGGCCATGGAAGTGTGATGTTCGTGCTGGGTGCGAATGTAAAGGGGAGAAAAGTTTACGGAGATTGGCCCGGCGTCAGCCCGTCACAGCTGCATATGGGACTTGATCTCGCAGTGACGACCGACTGGCGACGTGTCCTGGGTGAAGTGATCTATCGACATCTGGGCAAGCAGAATCTCTCCGAAGTCTTTCCGGAGTTCGATAATAATCCAGAGCGCTTTTTGAATTTGATCGGGTAGCAGGGCCAAAGTGCATTTCGCGACCAAACAATTCCTCGTGGTAAGCGGCAGAATCTTTCGAAATGTTGGCCAATATCGTGGCGGGAGCTGGACGTCTCCTACTTAGCCTGCCAAGCCTCGGACCGCAGATGGTTTCAGATGCCCTTCGCGGCGCTCAAGCGTTGCGCCAATTGACGATTATTTCATCGAGCACAGGTTTATCACTCGGTGACGCCCATGCTTGACAAGACGAATTCGCCCCTGTAATTTTGCGGCCAACACTGATGAAGCACTCGTCAGGGGCGCGCGCAATCGCCCTTTGAAACAAGTGTTCGGCCCTCTTATACCCGGGAATTAAGCTCGTTGCCACTTCAAAAGGGATTGCCATGCCACTTGGTAAATGGTTTCGGACCTTGTGTCTCCCGCGGATCGTTCTTCTTATTTTTGCGATCTACGTCTCCACCTCACGGGCTGCTGGCGACGGATTTCCGCCAATTTCCTCCGAAGAGCTGAGGATGAAGAGCGAACCGGCTGCGCCCGGAGCGTCCGCCATCATTCTCTATCACCAGGTTGACCGCGACGACGACGGACGCGGCACCATGCACGAAGATAATTATCTCCGAATTAAGATTCTGACCGAGGAAGGGCGCAAGCACGCGGATGTTGAACTCCAGTTTGCAAAGAGCAGAGAGGAGATCGTACACATCAACGGCAGAACGATAAGGCCAGACGGCTCCGTCGTGAACTTCGACGGTAAGGTGTTTGAAAAATCTTTAGTGAAGACAAAGAAAATCGGGTACGCCGCCAAAACCTTCACGCTTCCAGATGTCGAAGTTGGCGGCATCATTGAATATTCCTACACCGTGAACTTTTTAGGTCAATACATCTACGACTCTCACTGGATCCTGAGCGAAGAACTGTTCACCAAGCGAGCGCAATTTTCTTTAAAGCCATACACCAGCCCTTACTCCTCAATTAATCTCCACTGGAGTTGGCAGGGCCTGCCGCCCGGATCAGAACCTCGGAACGGACCGGACCATATCATTCGCATGGAGACTACAAATGTTCCGGCCTTCAATGAGGAAGATTTCATGCCGCCCGCGAATGAATTGAAGTCCCGAGTGGAGTTTATTTATGAGGACGAACTCCCCGACTCAAGCCCGGAAAAGTATTGGCAGAGAGTTGGGAAACAACGTTACGCACTCCTAGAAAAGTTTATTGGCAAGCGCAAGGCGATGGAGAAACTCATTTCTCCGAGCGATACACAGGAAATAAAGTTGCAAAAGATCTACAACCGGGTGCAGGGGATTCGGAACAAGTCGTACGAAATTTCGAAGACTGAACAAGAAGACAAACGCGATAAGGAAAAAGTTGACGA
>JBEEGK010000019.1:0-5719 GCA_041166845.1 Acidobacteriaceae bacterium | reverse complement strand
GGTTACCAGACAAAGCGCACCGGCTAAAATTGCAACGGCTGCAAATCGAATTTTCGCAAGCTTCATTATTTGGATTTTCATAATTTAATCCGTATCGCTATGTGTATGAGAGATGCTTTAACAGGATACATGCAGTCACGCCGTCCGGCGACATCGTGGAAGGCGAGCGCGTCTCCAAGCGTAGAAATAAAAAAAGGGGCGAGGCATCCGAACCTCGCCCCCTTGCCGAGCTTACTTCTGGTAGACGAAATGCCCGCGACGGTTCTGCTGCCAGCACTGCTCATTTGACTCGGAGCAGAACGGCTTCTCTTTACCGTAGCTGATAGTCTTCACGTGGTCGGAACTAACTCCACCAGAAACCAGTACCTGTTTCACAGCGTTAGCCCGAGTATCGCCCAGCGCCAGGTTGTACTCCGTTGAGCCGCGCTCGTCGCAGTGTCCTTCGATCGTAAAGGTGATATTAGGATGCTGGCGAAGGAACGCAACATCAGCTTGGATCGCGGACTGCTGGTCGGAACCGATGTCCCCTTTATCGTAGGCGAAGTAAATGTCTTTCACGCTCTGTGAAAACAGTTCTTCCTCGGTGGCCGACGATTGCGTTTGTTGCGGAGGCGGCGCAGGCGCCGTCACCGTGACTCGCGCGGTGGCAGTTTGCATTCCTCCCGCACCTTTGGCAGTCAGGGTGTAGGTCGTCGAATCAGTCGGCGTCACTTTTTGCGAACCGGTGTTCTGCACGGCGCCGATGCCGTCGATACTAACGTCGGTAGCGTTTGTCGTCTCCCAGTTCAGCGTCGTGGACTGGCCGCGTTCGACGGTTGAGGGATTGGCGGTCAGCGACGCGCTCGTCGGAGCGGGCGGCGGCGGCGGTGGTGGCGGTGGCGGAGCGGTTTTCTTGTGGCAGGCTCCAAGGAACATAATGGCGCCCAGTGCGAATATCAGTGTGATCCAATTCAGTCGTAATCTTTTCACTTTTCCTCCTGCGATATTTTGTGCGCCATCAGCCTGCGACGCTTGCTGCGAATCGGGTCAACGCGGTAAAGCTCCGTTGCTACCGGGCTTGGTTCAACAAATTCTTCTTTAAATAATGCCGCTATTTCCAGCTCCAGTTAGGCTGACTATTTTTCCCAGTAAAAGTTAATTGTTTCTGCTCGGCGCCATCCGCCAGCATGGTCCAAATTTGTTCGGTGCCTGAACGGCTTGATTGAAAAACGATGTGACGTCCATCCGGGGACCACGATGGAAAATCATTTCTACCGCCGTCGTGCGTCAGTTGTACCCACTGTTTGCTGGCGATGTCCATTAAGTAAATATCGGCTGCTCCTGGCGCCCCGGGGCCGTAATGACGCACCCAGGAGAATGCCAGGAACTGTCCATTCGGAGACCACGCAGGGGATACTGCATAACCTTGATCGGTGATGCGCTGAACATTCGTGCCGTCAGACTCCATGGTGTAAATCTGTGGCAAGCCGCTGCGCCCACTCACCCACGCGATCTGTGAGCCGGTTTTGGGATTCCACACGGGAGAAACATCTGGACCCGGGTCGGATGTAGCACGCTTCAAGTTCGCGCCCGAAGCGTCTGCTACAAAGATTTCCGGATTTCCCGAGCGAGACGACGACAGCGCCAACTTTGTTCCATCCGCCGACCATGCGGGAGAAAGATTTGTCCCGCTATATTTCGGAAAGCTGACCACACGATTGAGCTCAGTCGAGTACATCAAGATTTCCCATCCCGACTTGGTCATGGAACTGAAAGCCAGCCGGGAACCGTCTGGCGAAATTCGTGGAGACAGAGAAATGGAACCGAGGTGAGTTAGTTCGTGCTGATTGAACGCATCATAATCCATGCCCCAGATTTCTTTGTGACCGCCCCGGCTACTGACAAAATAGAGTTTGGTCTCCGCGATACCGTTAATACCGCCACCCAAACGAAAAATAATCTCATCTGCAAATTTGTGAGCAATGGTCCGGGCCGCTTCGGTTGTCGCGGCATCCTGATATTGTTTGCCGAGAACCTGCGGAGAGGTGACGTTCTTCACGTCATAGAGCCAGCCTTGGACGGTGATGTTGTTGCCGGAAGCCCCCATGTTTCCAAACGCCAGCATGGCCGCGTTCGGAGGTGGAGCGCTCCAGCCTTCGAACTTTATGTCGGCGGGAGCTCCGATAGCGCCAAGCGGATAGAAACTCTTCGACACCATGTCGAAGATCCCAGCATTACTGAGGTCGTTCCACAGAGTGTCGTTGAAGGTCTTAACCAGATCGGTGTTCTTCGAGTCTTGCGTAGAGGCCTTGAAATCTGCGGCTGCGAGGCGGACTTTGTCCACGCCCAGCCCTGTACCTGTTTTAATCCAGTCCTGCGCTGCCGCAGGCATGATTAATGACAATGCCAGGAGAAGAAGCCAGAATCGACGCACAATCGTCATCTTTATTTGGGTCTCTAAAAAAAATGCAGGAATGGAATCACACATCGTATGTTTGCGAGAATTCGAATTCAAGTTGCTCCTGTGCAAATTTAGCTTTTCTGTTGGCTTGGGATAAAAATCCAGCTTGATCCTGAGAATTTCCGCACCTATCTTTTGTAATCGAACCAGAACTCTACAGAGACTTTATTTCCCGAATAATCGGATGGCAAGGGACCAAAAGTATCAATCCGCTGCAACGCGCGCACCGCGGATTGATCGAGCGAAGGCACTCCACTGGACTGCTCGACCTGCACGTTTGTTGGCCTTCCGTCGCGGACAACATCAAAAGTTACATACACGCGCTGCGCGTTGCTGATGCGTGAATCCACCTCGTATTTCATCCAATTCTGCGAAACCTTCTGCTGCACCACGCGTACGTACCAGGCATAACGAGTTCCAAAATCTCCGCCGCCGCCCGTGAATCCGAATCCACCTTTGGCCCCGCCGGCGCTGAACGTGCCATAGGGACCACTGACCGGGCCACCTTCTCCGTAAGGAACAACGTTGCTGACTTCTTCGACCGGTTTCGGTTGAACCTTCTGCTGGGTCACGCTGACTTTAGGTTTGGGTTTCGGCTTGGTTTCTTTATCGGGAATCGGGATCGCGTCTGGCTCTTTCTCGACCGGCTTAGGCTGCGACTGCGTCAGTCCCTTGGATTCGTTAGCCAGCACATTTTGCGCCTCGACCGGCTTGCTAGGCAGCGGAACAGTAGACACCAGGGAAACGCCCATCGCGTCGCCGCCGCCTCCAGCGCCCCAACTGCCCCCATGGCCTCCGGGTGAAATGATCGTGTAAAGCGCGATGCTGACCGCGATTGCAATATGCAGCGCCGCCGACCATACCAGAGGACGACCCCAGTCTGCGTGCTCGAGGTAAATCTCAGGGTTTGCTGGCATGCGACTCTAGCGGCTGCGTGACGATGCTGACATTGGTGATCCCGGATTGTTTGACCGCGTCCATCACCGTGGCAAACGCTCCAAAGGGAATGCTTTCATCGGCGCGGACAAAAATAGACTGATGCTGCGGATCGCGGATCTTCTGGCGAAGCTTGGCGCCAATCTCATTGATGTTGACAGGATCATTTCCCAGAAAAACACGTTGCTCTTTATTGATGCTGACCACCATGCGCTCCTCGGTAATTTCCTTGACCGAGCGCGTCTTGGGAACCGCGACCTCGATGCCCGATTGCAACACCGGCGCCGTCACCATAAAAATAATCAGCAATACCAGGACGACGTCCACCAACGGAGTGATGTTGATTTCCGAGAGCGAAGTCTGGGTGCGTCCGTTCGCAGCCGTGAACGCCATTACCGCCGCACCTCGGGAATCTCTGCCGTGCGATAAGACGGAGTGGGAGCCGGCATGGGCTGCTGGCGCTCAACCGCGTTTAGCATTTCGAGGGCAAAGTCATCGCCCCGCGCGGCAAACTCGCGAATCGAGCCGCCAATCAGGTTATAGGCGATTACTGCGGGGATAGCGGCTACCAGTCCAGCGGCAGTCGTAATCAGAGCTTCGGAAATTCCTGGAGCAACCGCGCGCAAAGTCGCGGCGCCAGCGGTACCCAATCCGTGAAAAGCATCAATAATTCCCCAGACAGTGCCAAACAATCCAATGAACGGTGTGACTGCGCCAGTAATGGCGAGCCACGGCAAGTTGCGCTCAAAACGGGTTAACTCTTCGGAAGTAGCGATCTGCATGGCGCGCTGCACTGCAACCGGAGTGCGAATGACACTGCCTGGATTGCCTCCGCCCTGCCTGCGATACTCTTCGAAACCGCCTTCAAAAATTCCTACAAGTGGACTCGGTCGAAATTGCTCGGCAACGGCCGCGACGTCCTGCAAACGCTGCGCCTTGCGAAACGCACGAATGAACCGTCCACTCTGCACGCGCGCGCGCCGAAGCAGCGTCCATTTGGAAAGAATAATTGACCACGAAATCAGGCTGAAGATCAGCAGAATCAGCAGGACGATTTTGGCGACTGGGCCGGTTTCGCTGACGAGGTCGGTAATCTGACCGCCAATAATTAGAGAAAACAAATTAGAGAAATGCATTTGGTTTTTAGTGGGATGCTTGGTGTGGATTATAGACCAAGGTTGTTGGCGACGAACGAGGGCGAATCCTATGTAGCAACAAGGTTTAAAGTTTAGAGCTCTTGATCCGGGACGTTTTGGAAGGCCAGGCTGAGGCCAATTAAAAATTCATCAGCCATTCGCGGTACTTTTTTGAGAACGTTTTCCCCTGGTTGTTGCGATTTTTTTTTCTCGTTCATGCTATTCTGCGCACAACTTCCTGACTTCATGGCGGCCCGTGCTTATCGAACTGCGGCTGGAAAATTACGCGGTCATTGATAACCTAGCTGTAGAGTTTGCCGCTGGACTCAATTTGCTCACGGGCGAAACTGGGGCTGGAAAGTCCATCCTGATCGACGCCTTGGCCCTGCTCCTTGGAGAAAAGGCATCATCGGAAGTCATTCGCGCCGGTGCTGAAAAAGCTGTCTTATCTGCGGTATTCGAAATTGAAGGTAGCGCTGAAAAGGCGGTCGCCGACATTTTTGAGACCAACGGAATCGATTCAGCAGACTCTGTCATCTTAAAGCGCGAGATTTCGGCCGCCGGTAAAGGACGCGTATACGTCAATAACCAGCCGGCGACAGTCACCGTCCTTCGCCAACTTGCTCCGCACCTGGCGATCGTTCACGCGCAAAACGAATCCATAATGTCGTTCGACGCCGCATCCAGACTCGGATTGCTGGATTCGTTTGCAGGCATACAAACGGACACGACATCTCAAGCATTTCTGCAATGGAGGAATATCGGAGCACGCATCGAAGAGTTAGAGCACGGAGAGCAGGACCACCTTCGACTTCTCGATCTTTGGACGTTTCAGAAGAGGGAAATTGAGGCCGCCAAACTCCACCCCGGAGAAGACGAGCGTTTGGAAGCAGAGAAACTTGTCCTCGCAAATGCAGAAAAAATTCACAATGCCGCTCTCAACGCCTTTGATCTGCTTTACGAGGGCGACGCTTCCACGTCTGCCTCTCTGCGCGCAGCGCAAAAACATGTTGAGGAATTAGTCCGCTATGAGCCGAAATTTAGCGATGCCATGGAAGCTCTGGAAACCGCCCGCATTAGCGTAGAAGATGTGGGAGCGACTCTCCGCGATTATGCTGGCGGCATTCTGGCTTCTCCCGAACTTCTTGCGGGTGTGGAGGACCGGCTGGCCGTCATTGATCGCTTAAAGCGGAAATATGGAGCGACG
>JBEEGK010000018.1:0-3293 GCA_041166845.1 Acidobacteriaceae bacterium | reverse complement strand
TAGCAAGTCAGCGTCTTTCTGCCAACAAAAACTCCTTTTTGGGCAAGGTCAAGAGCGCCCAAGGATCCGCGCAATTTACGATGTCTCTATGTAGTTAATGGGCAAGTTTCAAAACCTGTTCAAAATTGAACACTCCTCAGTGCACGTCTTAGGACATTATCTCTTCCATGAAAAGAAACCTAATCCCGGAGCAGGTTCGTGCCACGTCTTGTGCCAGCTGTTGTGCACCACCCTCTGCTTTAGCGGTGGGACCTAGATCACTCCACCAAACGGTATTGCCGCATGCACAAAAAATCCGCAAGGGGGCGAGCTAATGGAAATCGCGAGGGTGATCGTTCGCGGGCTGACGTTGATGAGCGCGATCTATCTTGTGCTCACAATGATCGGCGTGATCTACGTCCTTTGGCATCATCAGGAAATTCCATGAAGTGCACGATATGCGAAGCAGGCGGGCGAAGGGAGGGACTGGGAAGAAATGACAAAGCAGCAGGGAAAGTATTATGGCGTCTCTTGTAATGATGGAAGCCACCCGTCCTCGCCAGTCCCGAACGAGCCCAATAGGGTCACTAAAGTCAAAGTGTTCGCCTTAGGCTTAACAGCAGACCTGCCGTCTCGTGAGCAGTGTACGGCCATCTGCCCGTTTTGTGGCAAGGAGATAGATTGCTCCGCAGGCAATATAAGGACATTCGATGAATACGACCGCAAACTGCGCATGTTTGTGGACCCGTCGAACGGACCGGAAGACACCTAAGTTCGATACTGTGATCGTTGATCTTCAGCTAGGAGACAAGTGCGGACTTAATTTTGGATACGATGGGTCTTTTCGCAGCGAGCGAACGGCGGCGACGTTTGGGACAAGCGGCAATAGGTTGAAGCGATAGCACCGTCCCCGGAAGGACAGGCTTTGTCTTTTGGAGGCCTGATGCTTCGCAGTCCAGTGCGTGTCAATTCCGGACAGCGGAAAACTCGTCCCTCCCGGACTTGGCGAATTAAAACCGGAGCTCCGCATCGAGGAAACCAATTTCAACCCTGGGTTGGTTAGCTTCTTTAGCGAAGTTCCAAATGAAGCCGCCTCTCTGCGCGTGTTCAAAATTGAACAGTTTTTTTTCTTTCACATTGATAGCCTGTGCGAAGCGCTAAAACCCCGCGAGATGCAATGAAGGTAGCCACGAATCAGTCCGATCTGGCGTATCAACAGCCCGCGATTCGGGAGCTCACCCCCGACGAAACGAAGGTCATCCTTGGCAACCTAGTTAGCGCCGGCGATCTCGAAGCTTGGAAAATTTTGGAACTGTGGCTTACCGCCTTCCCCACTTCTAAGTGTTAGAACCAGGACCATTGTCACTTGGATTTTTGCTGATCGGTGCCTAGGTCGATGATTTGCTGTGCTGCGTTCGTTGGGTCGCTTTTCACATAACGCAGTCGTGGCTTTTGGGAAATATCGCCAGTGAGTATTCACATGATGGAAGGTTGTTGATCGGATGCAGGTGGCCTGACCACATTTCCTGGAATCGGATTCAAGCGGCGATTGCTGCCAAAGCATTATTCGCAGACTTTCTTTAGACGAGCACATTTATTGGAACAACACTCCGCGTTGGACAGACATATCGTGCCCTTTGCCTTGCAAGAACCAGCAGCTGACGCGTGAGGTACAACGATAGAGGCCACCACTGGTACTGCTAAAGTTGCAGCCATCCCCATACTTCGGAGCAGTGTCCTCCGCGAGGCCAAAATTAAATCCGCCGGCAATGCCGGATGCGCGCGCAGCAACTTGGCATTGCGGAGTTCCTTTAGCGCCAGCCACACGAATTCAACCTCGACTTGCGAGCCTGTATCTTCAGACAATATTCGAGCGATTTCCGCAACGGTGTTTTCGCCGTTGCACAGCATCCATACGCGCCCGGCGCTTTGGTTTAAGCAATGACTGTTGTTTCCGTCGTCATCAATTATCAGAAATTCCGAGCCCAATTGTCGTACGAAGGCGTTAATCCGCTTCGACGGAGCGTAATTCCTCGGGTCTAAATTCATCGGGACCCCCGCTTAAACCTTTTGCCGGGGATAGTACCACATCAGCGCCGCACGACATCGAACATAGCAGCCGCCAGATTGCGGGCTAAAGTCTCCTCAATCGCTGTTTTCCAGATAGCGCAAAATAGATTCAACCGTTTCTTTGGCTTCCCCGCGGGTACCTCGTAGAACGTGCGCCTGGCGCATTGTCTTTTCGAGAATGACGAGTGCTCTGTGCGGCTGATTACGCGCCGCAACAGCGTTAGCCATTAGGCCCAAAACTCCCTGGCCCTGGGATATAACTCGAGGGCGCCATCGCGCGCCCTCCTTGTAACGCGCCAGCACGACAAGCGAAAGTGGAAGAGGCTTTTTCCCTGCCTTTGCGCCCAACTCCTCCGCTGTAAACCGCGTGTGGTTTCCGTTCTGAGGATCTCCATCTCTTATCGACAGCGGCCGCGGAAAAGGATGCACGCCACCTTCTGCATCCAGAACTGCAAACTCGTCAGAAAAATACTCCGCGCCCGCGCGCAAAAATTCCCTCGTCAGGGTACTTTTCCCGCTCAGGCTGCGGCCGGGGAAAACGATCGCACGTCCCATCCAGCCAACTACCCCAGCATGGAGGAAAAGCCTTTGGCGTGTTGCTTGCGCGATGTGAGTTTCGATATCGGACACCAGAGATTCCACCAAATGATCTAAATTCTCAAGACGCTCCCGTCGTTCGAGGTTCGCGTACAAGAGATGAAAACTACGCACATTTGAACGCATTGGAGTGCTTCCCTGGATAGCGGAATACAATCGCCCGACAACCGGGGATGAAGCTATCTTCCAGCCTGCCGGAAGGTGTGGCAGTACTTTATCCAACAACTCGGGAGTGTTCGTGCGGACGCCGATACGCACGCCGTACGAAGTGAATGAAATTCCAGCCGCCCAGACCAGGCGGTCAAGTTTCTTCATTCAAGTCGACTTATCTTTAGAAACCGGTAAGCCTTTGTTAGACACTCGATTCTCATTTTAGCCGGGCTCTAGCCACTGCGACTAGCGATACCGATTTGAGCACATGAGCTCCCGCAACCGCCACTTTGCCCCCGCAATACTTTTGAGTAGAACGGTCTCCAAAAACCGTTAAAAACAGCCGTCTTTGTGCCCGCGCAAACATTGGGTCGCGCTTTTACGTTTCCACTGTCCAAGAAAATAATAATTTTAGGAGGGACGCAAGCTTTTTACGGAAAGGATCGATTAACTTCCGAATCGCCGACAAACCAGGAGTTGAGCGTCACTTCTTCAAT
>JBEEGK010000017.1:0-12466 GCA_041166845.1 Acidobacteriaceae bacterium | reverse complement strand
TCATTGCTCCATTCCATTTTAGTTTGTATTGTGCTGATTTGAGCGGAGGCGGTGAAATGATTTACGAGTGGAATAGTGATCTTGGCTCACACCCGCAAAAACCACGCGACGAACCATGCTGGTAGGTCCACATTTTCATCTGCCCCTGCAATCGCCGCGGCAATCGTAGCATCGGAGGAATAAATCAAGTGTGTGTCTTGCAAAAGCGGTGGCCCCGCTGCTGCTGCAGCCACCCGTCCCAGGTTAGCGAATAGCGTCAATTCGGAGTTATCACCTAGCTTCCATCGGACGACCAGAGCGGTTTCTCCAAGAACCTTAAATTCTGAGGAAGCTCCGGTAGCGCCGCGTAGGTGGGGAACGATTGTCTCGCGTCGCAACGCCAGCAGGCCTTTAAAGAACGCGAACGAGTCGCGATGTGATTTGTCTTGCAGGCTCTGCCAGTCGAGCTTCGAATTCAGAAACGTCTTCTCCGAATTGGGGTCGGGAATCCTCTCTCTTGTCTCCGGAGAACTGAATTTTGCGAAGCGGGAGAATTCTTCCCGTCGCCCGTCTCTCACTGCGTTCGCTAAATCACCGTGGAAGTCACAGAAGAAAAGAAACGGGGTGTCGGCAGCGAATTCTTCTCCCATGAACAATAGTGGCGGAGCAGGCGCGAGCAACAGGATCGCGGTCGCAACCCGAAGAGCGGCAGGTTCCGCGAGAGCGCTGATGCGGTCGCCGAACGCGCGGTTTCCCACCTGGTCATGATTCTGCAGAAAGGAAACGAACGCCGACAGCGGCAATTCACGGCTCGGCTCCCCGCGAGAAACGTTCCCTTCGTACTTCGAAATTTCTCCCTGATATGCAAATCCCTCGCTAAGACAGCGGCCGAGGTGGTGCGCTGGCTTCTCAGCGTAATCGCCGTAATATCCGTCGGTCTCTCCTGTGAGCAGCACGTGAAAAGAGTGATGAATATCGTCATTCCACTGCGCGTTATACCACTGGGACTTTTGATTTATTCCAGGCGTCAAATAGCGGGACGCATTTGCCCCGTTCTCCAGGACTAGATGAATATGTCTGTCGTTCCCCAGTTTGCGGCGGACCGTCTCTGCAAGTTCTATGAGAATGTGGGGCCTCGAATCGTCAAGAATTGCGTGGACGGCATCGAGCCGAAGACCATCGAAATGATATTCCTCGAGCCAGTAGAGCGCGTTGTGTATGAAAAAGTCGCGAACGTTGCGCGAATCCTTTCCGTCGAAATTGATTCCCGGCCCCCAGGGAGTCGAGTGGCGGTCTGTGAAGAATTGTGGAGAATACGCGCGCAGATAGTTTCCATCGGGGCCGAAGTGGTTGTAGACAACATCGAGGAATACCATCAATCCCTTGGTGTGTGCGGACTGCACCAGCCGCTTTAAATCCTCTGGTTGACCATAAGAACTATCGGGCGCAAATGGCAACACCCCGTCATAACCCCAGTTGCGCGCGCCAGGAAAATCAGAGACAGGCATCAACTCGACAGCAATAATTCCCAGGTCAACTAAATATTCCAATCGCGCCTCGACGCCCGCGAACGTTCCCTCGGGACTAAAGGTGCCCACATTAAGCTCATAGACCACCGTCTCTTCCCACCCACGTCCTCGCCACTGCGCGTCGGCGGCTGTCCATTGGAAGGCATTAGGATCTACGATCTGGCTGGGACCATGAACATCTTCGGGTTGAAACCGCGAGGCAGGATCGGGAACTTTCAAATCACCGTCGATTCGATACCGATAGAGGTTGCCCGCCTTGGCGGAGGAAGTGATCAGCTCGAACCAGCCATCGTCATCGCGCTTAAGCGGCAGGTCGAGATCGCCTGCAAGATTCACACTCACGGCATTCGCGGAGGGGGCCCAGAGACGAAATCGAACCGAGCCATCATTTTGGACTTCCGCCCCAAATGGCATGCGGTGACTACGATTCATTCCGGCGGTCCTTGGTGCGTATCTGGCCGCGTTGACGTTCGACTAGCAGGGCCAGCGAGCGCGCAGGTAGGGGATAGTTTGTACCTGCCTCGTGCATCATAGGATTACGCAAAACAGGACTGGAAGTGACGATCAATGTAACCCATCCCATGCCGGAAGCCACGGTGGGTAGCAGGAAGGAAATCTTTTCGTGATGCGCATTCATCAGCAGCAAGAAATTATTGTCGGTGACAGGCTGGCCTCGCTCGTCTTTTTCTGCCAAGCCCTGTCCGGCCAAGAAAACTCCCAACGAACGCGCGGATTCCTGTCCCCATTCCTCGTCGGTCATTTCTCGTCCGTCGGGGCGCAGCCACAAAATATCTTTTATGCCAGCGCCTTTGATGGCGCGGCCCTGAAAAAAACTCCGCCGATGAAACACCGGATGAGCTTTCCTGATTGAAATCAGCCGCTGCACGAAGGCCAGCAATTGTTTATCTTCCTCGGCAACGTCCCAGTCAATCCAACTTATTTCGTTGTCCTGGCAATAGGCGTTGTTGTTGCCGAATTGGGTATGCCCGATAGAATCGCCTGCCAGCAACATTGGCACTCCTTGCGATAGAAACAGCGTCGCCAGAAAGTTGCGTTTTTGCTGTGCCCGCAAGGCAAGGATCTGGGGATCGTCAGTGGGACCCTCAACTCCGCAGTTCCAGCTGCGATTGTTGTCGGTACCGTCGCGATTGTCCTCCCCATTTGCTTCGTTATGCTTGTTGTTATAACTGACCAAATCCTGCAGGGTGAAACCATCGTGCGCGGTCACGAAATTGATGCTTGCATAGGGGCGACGGCCGCTGCGTGCATAGAGATCACTCGACCCTGTGATTCGATAGGCAAGTTCTCCGATTTGGCCGCCATCACCTTTCCAGTAAGAGCGGACTGCGTCGCGATAGCGATCATTCCACTCCGCCCATCCCACTGGAAACTTTCCGACCTGATATCCACCCTCGCCCAAATCCCATGGCTCGGCAATAAGTTTCACCTGCGACAGGATTGGGTCTTGATGAATGATGTCCAGAAATGCGCCCAAGCGATCCACTTCATGCAGCTCGCGTGCCAGAGTCGCCGCCAGATCAAAGCGAAATCCATCCACGTGCATTTCGATCACCCAGTAGCGCAGACTGTCCATGATCAACTGAAGCACGCGGGGATGTTGCATGTTCAAGGTATTGCCGGTGCCGGTGTAGTCCATGTAATAGCGAGGATTGTCGGCCAGAAGGCGGTAGTAGACGGAATTATCGATTCCCCGGAATGATAATGTCGGCCCCATCTGGT
This sequence comes from Acidobacteriaceae bacterium, assembly GCA_041166845.1. GTDB lineage: Bacteria > Acidobacteriota > Terriglobia > Terriglobales > Acidobacteriaceae > JALYIM01. The sequence goes on along the minus strand of JBEEGK010000017.1, from coordinate 9,218 downwards.
TGCCTTCGGCCGTGTGGTTGTAAACCACATCCAGGATCACCTCGATTCCGGCGGAGTGCAGCGTTTTCACCATGGTCTTAAATTCCGTGATGGATCCGCTTGCCGAGTAGCGCGGCTCAGGCGCAAAAAATCCGATGCTGTTGTAGCCCCAGTAATTCCGCAGGCCTTTTTCGACCAGTGAGCGATCGTTTACGAAGCAATGCACGGGCATGAGTTCGACGGCAGTGATGCCCAGCTTTTTGAGGTAATCAATCACCGGCGCGGTCGCGAGTCCGGCGTAGGTTCCGCGCAGGGCTGGCGGAACATCAGGATGCCGCACTGTGAAACCCTTCACATGGACCTCGTAAATAATGCTTTTGTGCCACGGAATACGCGGAGGCTGGTCCGCCCCCCAGGTAAAGGACGAATCCACGACCAAACCCTTCAGCATTCCTGCGGCGCTGTCACGGCGGTCGAAAGATAAGTCTTCCTTAGCATGGTCTATGCGATATCCGAAGTGTGAATCGCTCCAACGCAAATCGCCCTCAATCTGTTTTGCGTAGGGATCAAGCAACAACTTGTTGGGATTAAAACGATGCCCTTGATTTGGCTCATACGGGCCGTGGAGGCGGTATCCATAAAGAATTCCGGGGCGCGCTTCCGGCAGGTAACAATGCCACACCTGATCGGTCTGTTCCCGCATCTCCACGCGATGCAATTCTCGGCGTCCACTTTTGTCGAAAAGACACAACTGGACCGCGTCTGCATGCTCCGAAAAAATTGTAAAGTTGACGCCTTCACCGTCCCATGTAGCTCCTAAAGGATAGGGTTTACCAGGCCACACGATTGGAGCAGTCTGATTCAGCAATCAAATACCTCACTTGGAATTAAAAACGACGGGAACGCCGATTATTTAAAGGCCAACGCTAAACTCTACACCTCTAATCTATCAGGTGCTTGCGGGAATTCTCTGATGCGTTCCTGTACATGCATGGAGGAGCTCCGGCGCGAAATTCGCCTCGTGGGCGGCATAAGGTATTCCCCCTCCGAATCTGCGCGATGAACCCGATTGAGATTTTAATACCGAGGTGAGATACAGGAATGTTCTGGTTTTTGTATTTGACGAAGTGTCCCCACCTGGGAATTCTAAAACCATGATCACACACTGTGCAAACCCGGCTTGCGCCATACCGCTCCATCGGCTGCGGGATGGCAGGCTCTTTCAATTCGACGTGAAATCGGCGCTTCCTGCGACTGTGGGTCGCGAGCATATGGAGCGACGAAAAGTAACTCGAAATACCGCGCATTTTTGGCTCTGCGGCCAATGCTCAGAGTCAATGACGCTGATATTTGATCAACTGCAAGGCGTTAAGGTTATCCCCCTGATGGAAGCCTCGGCCCGCAAAGCCACGACCGCGTTCTAATCAAAACCCACGTCTAGAGACTCTAATAGTTATCCGGTATCGGATTAATTAAAACTACAGCTTCTTCCCGATAGCCTGATTTCTCCAGTTGAAGTATTCATAAGATAGTTCGAGAGTCGAAATGGCGGAGGCCGAACAATCCCCCTGTTCAGCTTCCGCCATTTCCTTTTGCTTCCATTTGCTGGTCTCGGCGAGTAGATACCGAATTCTGGGTATGGATTTGTTTCGCTCCCGGCTGTATCGTTTGTCCCAAGGATGGCGGCACGGGTTTTTATCGTTTCCTCGTCTTGGATCAGGCTGAAGCCGAACGATGTCAGGTCTGGTCACGCCATCTTTTCTCCCCCGCCGTTTTAAATCCAATTAAGTGGCGTAGTCGGCGTTAATACGAACATATTCTGCGCTGAGATCCGTAGTGTAAAAAGTTACTTCGCTTTGCCCGCGATGCAGGCGGATGCGGACCTCGCAAGTCTCTTTTCCCAGTTCGCGGTGCGCTTCCGCCTCGTCGAATGCTCGATATTGTCCTGAGACGCATACCATTTGTTTGCCGATTCGGATGTCAATGCGATCGGGGTTCACCGGTACACCTGAGCGTCCAACAGCGGCTAAGATTCGCCCCCAATTTGGGTCGGCGCCAGCCCACGCAGTCTTGACTAGCAAAGAGTGGGCCACGGTCTTTGCCACCTGAAGACCTTCGCTCTCACTCTTTGCGCGCTCGATAACTATGCGTATGACATGCTGCACGCCCTCGCCATCCGCGAGTATCTGGCTGGCGAGCGACCGGCACACCTCTGTCAGTTTCCTCGCAAAACTACGCCGCGATGGGACACTCGTTAGACGAAATGCGCTCTGGCCGGAGGCTAGCAGCAACACTGTGTCGTTGGTGGAAGTGTCTCCATCTATAGAGATGCGGTTGAAACTTTGCTCGCATGCCTGCTGCAAACCACGTCGTAACTGAGCCGGCGTAGCTGTGACGTCGGTAAACAGATACACCAGCATAGTCGCTAGTTGAGGATGAATCATGCCCGCGCCTTTTGCCACACCAAGCAATTTGAATTCGTTTTTTCCAGATGCAAAGTGAGAGAAGGCGAGCTTGCGGCGAGTGTCCGTCGTCATAATCGCCTGCGCAAAAAGTCCAACTGCTCGTTCGGATTGATCCAGCGACGCCACTATGCGAGGAAGACTCGCGACGATCTTCTCCGCAGGCAGGGGCACACCAATAATTCCGGTTGAGGAAGGGAAGATTTCTTCGTTCCGTAAGTTCAGAAGACCTGCAAGGGTGTTGCACGTACTCTTGCAGGCCTGAAGGCCTTGTTTCCCCGTGGCACAATTTGCATTGCCAGCATTGATCAACACCGCGCGAACGCGGCCCCGGGTTGCCGCCAAATGGCGGTGCCCTAAAGACACCGGTGCTGCCACGACTCGATTGGTCGTGAATAAGGCAGCCGCGGAGGTGCCGGAGGACGCTTCCGCCAATGCCAGGTCGAGGCGGCCGCTGGCTTTGATTCCAGCGCTTACGGCCGAAAACCGAAACCCCAGAGGAATATCTCCTTTTTGAAGATATTTTTTCGCGTCGGTTTTCCGCGGAGATTTTGTCTTTTGGTGGAGACGCAACGCTTTCATACCTGAAGCTTCACCAGCCACGCCGTGGGCTCAGGAACGATCGCGAATTTTGGGACCTCGCCCCGGACCATCGCTACTTCGTCACAGGAATGAAAACGTGGGCACACACAACAGTCTTTATGAATTTTGTCGGGCAGGTCGTCACGCTGAGCAACGCTGAAACCCAAGGTAGAGAAAAATTCCGGGGTGCGCGTGAACAGGCAGATGCAACTCACGTGATGTTTTTCTCCCTGCTGCATCAGCGCCTTGACCAGCAATCGGCCGCCGCCTTCTCCCTGCCGCGCTGGCTGAACTGTAATCGAACGAATTTCTGCAAGATGGGCCCCGTAAAGATGCAGCGCCCCGCACCCGATGATTCGCCCGCGATCTTCGAGTAAAACAAAGTCGCGGACGTTCTCGCAAATTTCAGCCACACTCCGTGGCAGTAGGATGCCGTCATTTGAGTAAGCTGAGATCAGTTCATGGATGCGCCGGGCGTCCGGCAGGATCGCTTCACGCGTGCGCATGAAGCCCCCCAAGAATGGAATTCACCTTCCGCCGCGCGTCGGCGAGCGCTTGGCGAACACGAGTGGGAGAAGTCCCCCCAGGAACATCGTGGATGCTCAAGACAGACTCCAGGGTAAGAGCGTCGTAAACGTCTTCGTCAAATGCGGCGTTAAATTGCTTGAGTTCCGTCAGCGGCAGATCCTGGAGCTCGCATCCTATCTCCAGACACAAGTGAACCGCCTTGCCAATATTTTCGTGCGCCTGGCGGAACGGAATACCGCGCTGAACCAGATAGGTGGCGGCGGCCCAGGCATTCATAAATCCCGTCTGCGCCGCCCGCTGCATGGAGTCATAGGAGAAATCGGCGGAGCGCATCCATCCTGTCACAAGAGGGAGCAACGAGATCACCGTGTCAGCAGCGTGAAAAAGCGGTTCCTGCATCTCTTGCAAGTCTTTGTTGTAGGCGAGGGGCAGGCCTTTCAAGGAAGTCGCGAGCGCCGTGGCATCGCCTAGAATGCGGGCTGATTTGCCACGAGTCAGCTCCAGTAGGTCGGCATTCTTTTTTTGCGGCATGGCGCTGCTGCCGGTCGAGTACAAGTCGGGGGCAACCACAAATCCGAATTCCTTCGACGAGAACAGAATCATCTCCTCGGACCAGCGGCTGAGATGCAATGCGAGTAGCGATAGAGAGCTGACACACTCAATCACAAAGTCGCGGTCGCTAGTGGCATCAATGCTGTTCGCTGTGATTCCGAAAAAGTCGAGCTCCTTTGCCATCACGCTGCGATTCAGCGGAAGCGAGGCGCCCGCGACCGCGCCTGAACCAAGTGGACATACATTCAAGCGAATGCGGCAATCAGCGAGACGGCCAGCGTCCCGCAGAAACATTTCCACGTAAGCCAGCAACCAATGCGCCACCAGGACTGGTTCCGCCCGCTGTAGGTGTGTGTAGGCAGGCATGGCAGCATCTTTCGATTGCTCTGCACGATCCAACAAAACCTCGAGCCATGCGGCTAACTGAATCTGGATTTGATCAATTCCAGCTCTTACGTACAAGCGCAGATCGGTCGCGATCTGTTCGTTGCGGCTGCGTCCGCTGTGTAGCTTGTATCCCACCTCTCCGGCGATGGACACCAGTTTGCGTTCCACAAAGTGATGGACATCTTCGGCTTCATCATCCTGCAAGAACTCTTGCGACACAGACTTAACAGCAATCGTTTCCAGCCCTTGCAAAATCGTAATCAGTTCGCTCGACGAAAGTATTTCCACATCTTTCAGCGCGCGAGCGTGCGCCGAGCTTGCCGCCAGCTCATATTCCAGCAGACGCTTGTCGAATTCGAACGAGCGTTGCCAGCGCTCGAAAGCCGGATCAAGCGGTTCGCGGAAACGTCCTGACCACATCTTCACGACGCTGACCTCATCGCATTGCTTCGGATGAAACCGCCTCCGGCCTCGTGCTTAAAACCCGTGCCCGCGATCGTGAAGGCAATCCCAGGATGCGAATGAATCCTGCCGCATCTTTCTGATCGTAACTCTCATCCATCGTGAACGAAGAAAGATCGGTCCGATATAGCGAGTAATCAGACTCCCGGCTCAGCACCGACACGTTTCCCTTATAAAGTGCGAGCGTTACTGCACCCGTAATATTCGTCTGAGTGCTCTCGACGAACGCATTCAGGGCCTCGCGTAATGGAGTGAACCACAGTCCGAAGTACACCAGCTCTGCGTACTTCAAACCAACGTGTTGCTTGTAATGTGCAAGCTCGCGTTCCAGACATAAGGCCTCGAGCTCGCGGTGGGCCGCAATCAGTAGCGTGCCTCCCGGAGTCTCATAACATCCGCGCGATTTGATTCCAACAAAACGATTTTCAACAATGTCGGCTCTGCCAACTGCGTTGTGGGCGCCGATTTCGTTAAGGAGCTCGAGCAGTTCCACGGCATTGAGTTTCATTCCGTTCACTGAAACCGGGATGCCGTTTTCAAATCCAATCGTAACCTTCTCTTCGCGATCCGGCGCTTCCTGGGGGGACAAAGTGATTTGCCACGTAGTGCTGAGAGGAGCGTTGGCAACGTCTTCGAGTTCTCCTCCTTCGTGGCTGATGTGCCACAGAGTACGGTCGCGGCTATGGATTTTTTCGCGGCTTGCGGACACTTGAATGCCATGTCTCTCGGCATAGTCAAGGCAGTCCCCGCGCGATTTCAACTCCCACTCCCGCCAAGGAGCAATCACTTTTAGTTCGGGCGCAAGCGTCTGATAAGTGAGTTCAAATCGCACCTGGTCGTTTCCTTTTCCCGTACATCCGTGAGCCAGGGCCGTCGCGCCTTCAGCGAGTGCAACCTCCACCTGATGCTTGGCAATCACCGGACGCGCCATGGAGGTTCCCAACAAATATTTATGTTCGTAAACAGCGCCTGCCTTCAAGCACGGGAAAACGTATTCGGAAAGGAACTCTGCGCGCAAATCTTTGACAACAACTTTGCTGGCCCCAGTTTTGTAGGCTTTTTCCACGACGGCGTCCAAGTCGTCGCCCTGGCCCACATCCCCGACCATGGCAATCACGTCGCAAGAATAATTTTCTTTCAGCCACGGAATGATGATGGACGTATCCAGGCCTCCGGAATAAGCGAGAACAACTTTCTCAGGCATCCACCCTCCTCGAGGGCATGCGATTCATTTCGCGGCCCGTATTCTTGCTTCGGCTATCTTTCTCGCTACCGCCCCCCGCCACCAGGATCGCCAGGATTGCCTTCTGCACGTGCAACCGACTCTCCGCCTGGTCAAAAACGACCGAACGTTCAGCGTCCATAATCGAGTCCGTTATTTCTTCACCGCGATGCGCCGGCAGGCAATGCATGAAGACGGCATGGGGAGCGGCTATCGCGCCCAGTTCATCATTCAGTTGGTAGGGAGGAAACAGACGCGCTCGTTCCTCTGTCTCGTCTTCCTGACCCATGCTTGTCCATGCGTCTGTGTAGATCGCGTCGGCAGCGAAGACAGCCTCATGCGGATCTTCGAACAGTTCAATGCGGGCACCTGTCTCCTGCGCGATATCAAGCGCATCGGCAACAATGCCAGCGTCGGGTTCATATCCGCGAGGGGTCGCGATTCGGATCTTTGACCCAAGACATGCACAGGTAAGCAACAGCGAATTGGCCACATTGTTGCCATCTCCGACGTATGCGAGACATATTTTCTTAAGATCGCCGAAGCGCTCCTGGAGCGTGAAGTAATCAGCCAGTGCCTGACAGGGATGCTCCAGATCGCTGAGTGCATTAATCACCGGGACGGACGCATGTTCCGCCATTCCATCAATGGTTTGCTGATCAAAAGTCCGTAGCACAATGGCATGCACCCAGCGCTCCAGATTATGAGCGATGTCGCTAAGTTTTTCGCGGGCATCAAGCCGGCCTTGCGTTTGGTCTACGAACGAGATTGATCCACCCAGACCGGCCACCCCTGCCTCGAACGTGAGTCGCGTGCGCAAAGACGGCTTTTCGAAAAACATGACGACGTGTTTCCCAGAAAGTCTATTACGAAAATCTGCGGGACGATTTTTCATCAAGCTGGCGAGTGACAACACTGCCTGCACTCCATGCGGACCGAGGTCACGCGTCGAAACCAGGTCGGGACACCAAAAACCCTTCGCGAGCGGCGAAGATTTCGTTCTTGTAGCGTTCATTGGCTGGGTGCTCACTGTTTTCTGCTCCTTCTTCGAGATGACGAGTTCTCAGCGCAGTTGCGTAAAGCGTCGTCGAGCGCGGCGACGACTTGGTCAACGTGTCTTCGCTGAATAATGTACGGAGGCAGAAAGCGAAGCACAGTGTCATTCGTGCGATTGATGAGGATGCCCTTCTGCAATAATTTTGCGACAACTCTCTTCGCCGAGTCGGCTGAATCCAGTTCCATTCCTAACATCATTCCCATTCCCCGAACCTCGTGAATGCAGGGATGGTGCGATTTCAAGGCTGCAAGTCGCGTGCGGAAATACTCTCCGAGTTCGGTTACGTGGTCCAGCAAGCCATCCACGAGTCGCAGAAACTCGATGGCGACAGCGCAGGCCAATGGCCCTCCGCCGAATGTTGTTCCATGCAAGCCCGGATGCATGCCGCTTGCAACGCGATCAGTCGTAAGGATTGCTCCCAGTGGCAGACCCGCCGCGAGAGGCTTTGCCACGGTCACGATGTCGGGCAGGATTCCATAATGCTGATAGGCGAAGTAACGTCCGGTGCGGCCCAGGCCACACTGAATTTCATCGAGAATTAGGAGCGCGCCGGTGCGATCGCAGAGTTCGTGAGCGGTTTGCAGGAATTCAGTCGAGAGAGGACGTATCCCTCCCTCCCCTTGAATTGTTTCCAGACAAATGGCACAGACACTACCGTCGAATTGTCGTTTCAGGTCATCGACATCGTTGAAGGCCACAAACCCGACACCGGGCATCATGGGCGAAAAAGGCAAGCGATATTTTGCCTGCCCGGTTGTGGAGAGCGAGCCGAAAGTACGCCCATGAAAAGAATTTTCCAAGGCGAGTAGGCGCCACTTGGCCTTGTGTCCATTGTTGTTTTGGCTGCGCGCGAAAGCACGAGCGAGTTTCAGGGCGCCCTCCCAGGCTTCAGTACCGCTATTGCAAAAGAAAGCTTTGTCGAGGCCCGAAGCTTTCGTGAGACGCTTGGCGAGCTCGGACTGGTAGGGGTGGAAGAACAAGTTCGACACGTGAATGAGGCGTCCCGCCTGGCTTTTCAGCGTTCTCTGAATTGCGGGATGTCCGTGGCCGAGCGCGTTCACTCCAATGCCGCTCAAAAAATCAAGATACTTCTTGCCTTGAGAATCCCACAGATAGACGCCGCGTCCCTTTTCAAAAAGGACTTTCTGGCGATCGTACGTAGGAAGCAGCAATTGCTCTTCGGAGCGAATCACGGAGGCCAGGCTCATGCGCTGATCACCTCCGTGCCGTGTCCTAGTTTTTCGAAGTAAAATTGCGGCAGGATGCCGGCTTGCGAGGCAGGCAGGATGCGAACTCTGCCAACTCCCTTCTTCAGAGCGTGGCTGCAGGCCTCGAGTTTAGGAAGCATACCGCCGTCGATTACTGAACTGGCGATCATCAACGCAACTTCCTTCGTGTTCAGCCATGGGATGACAGCACCTTCAGCATCTTTGACGCCCGCGACATCGGTAAGAAAGATGAGTGCATCCGCGTGACACGCGATGGCGCAAGCTGCAGCCATCTGATCGGCGTTGATGTTGTAATATTCGCCGTCGGAGCCGGGCGCAACCGACGACAAGACCGGGATTCCGCCTTCAACCCAAATGGCGTCGAGCCAGCGAGTTTCTACCGCAGAGATTTCGCCAACATATCCGAGGTCGTAACCTGGCGTTTGCTTTTTGCGGGCGCGGAAGACGGCGCCATCGCCGCCACAGAGACCGACCGCTGGATATCCCGCTGCGTTGATGCCAGCCACCAAGCTCTTGTTTACGATTCCCGCCAACACCATCAGGGCAACATCGCGGGTTTCGGCATCGGTGATGCGCAGCCCATTGATGAAATCACTTTCTTTTCCCAACAGCTTTAAGGTTCGAGTGAGTGCGCTGCCTCCGCCGTGCACCACGGCGATTCGATGGCCGTCGCGCGCCAGATCTACGATGGCGTGCGCACATTTGTTCAGCGTGGACCTTTGTTCCAGCGCGGCTCCCCCGATTTTTACGACAATTTT
>JBEEGK010000016.1:0-18689 GCA_041166845.1 Acidobacteriaceae bacterium | reverse complement strand
AATGCCGCCATGACTACGTTCAACTTTAACGGGCCGGTCTCTTTGCCGATGGGAAGCGACAGCTTGGCCGAGCTCCCCTCGCTCCATGTAAACCGCTCCTCGGTATGACTCCAGCCGGAGGTCCGATACCTTTCTGAGCCGCCGCCCTCCCCAAACTGAATCTGCTGTCCCACAACAGGCCGGTCGCCGCACGCCCCAAAAAGCATTATAATTGTGGCCGCAAAAACCCAAAACACCAGTCTGTAGCCAGGCCCCTGCTTCAATATCGTCGACATAACATTCAGATGACATCGGCATGAAATTGTGTCAAGTAGCGCGCTCGCCTTGCTTGCCGTCAGATAAGGGGGACGCCGCTGGCTCGAGTAAGAAGTTTCTCATGATCGAAACCACTCCGGAAATTAGCGTCGCCGAACTGATGGAGCGTGTTCGCACAAAGGTCGAGGAAATTCCCCGCATCCAGGGGCACCTGAAACTGCCCCCCGTGCGCGCGGTAAAGGAAATCGCCACTCTAGTGGTTCCGAAGCCGGTCACGCCCAAGACGGAGCAAATTTTGCGGGCTGCGCAGATCGCTCGCGAGGCAACGACCGTCAGTCGCTGGATTCCCAAGCCGTTGCGCGGCTTATTTCGCCGTCAGGATAAATTTAATCGCGAGATGCTGCGCGCCATCGAATGGCTGAGTAACACGAACGCGCAACTTGCCGATCGCCTGGGACACCTCATCGCCTGCATTGAAGTGCAGGACCATGCCATTCAGCACTTGGCGGAGTTGCGCCGAGCCGACCGCGACTGGATGAGTGAACTGGCCACGATTCGCGATAGTGACGTCGCCTGGATGCAGGGCGTCGGAAGGCGTCTCAGCTCGATGGCTTACGACCGTGGCAAACTTCAGCTCACCACGAAGGCGCTTGCGCACCAGATCGCCGCCCTCGAGCAAAAGACCCTGGCAACTGAGAAGGCTATGGCATCGGCCGATCAAACGATCAGCGCGATCAACGAACGAGTCGCAACAGTGGCCGGTAACAGTGACCAATTGTTTATCCAAACGAATAGCTTCCAGGCCGAGTCCAATGCTCTTGCGGAAGCTGTTCGCGGGGTGCGGAGCGAGTTCAATAACGCCGCCGAACATTTGCGCCATCTTCAGGTCCAGGCCGACCAGGTAACTGCCGTTGCCGCGGATCTGCAGCGCGAACTTTCCAGCCGCGCCGAGCACGACAAGCGGTTAGGCGAGCACCTGGGGGCCGAGACGGCGCAGCGCGCGGCCGTTCGCCACGATCTTGAATCGCTCGAACAACGTCACACGAGCGATTCAGCTTTTATCAAAGCCGAACTCTCCCTCCAATCCGAGCTCGTCCATAAATTGATCGATCGTGCCTCTGCCCGTTCCCCAGCGAAGAGTAAACTAGTCGTCGACGGCGAACTAAGCGATACGGCCGCGCACCGCCTCGATGCGTTCTACTTTAGTTTCGAGAACCGCTTCCGCGGCCCGCGTGAGGAGATTAAGCGGCGCCTGCGGTTTTATCTACCCATTGTGGAAAACTGCCGCGCCGGCAAGCGGGGCCGCCCGATTGTCGATCTTGGCTGCGGCCGGGGCGAATGGCTGGAGCTGTTGCGGGAGCAGAAGCTCACGGCAACCGGGGTTGATCTGAACAAAACGATGATCGACCAATGCAAGCAGCGCGCGCTGAATGTTGTCCAAGCTGACGCGCTCGAGTTCCTGCGGGGTCTGCCAGACCACAGCCACGGGGCAATCACCGGCTTCCACATCATCGAGCACCTGCCGCTGGATACACTGGTAAGCCTGATCGCGGAAACGTTCCGCGTTCTGCATCCGGGCGGCGTCGCAATCTTCGAATCGCCAAATTGTAAAAACCTCACGGTCGGCGCGTGCAACTTCTACATCGATCCTACCCATCGTAATCCTGTCTTCCCGGAGACTGCGCAGTTCATGCTCGAGGGCGCCGGTTACGAGCGGGTGACCCTGGAATATCTCTCTCCGGTGGAGACGACCGAGATCGGCGCTATGGCTGAGCAGTCTGCTTATCTGAAAGAACTCTTGTATGGACCAAGAGATTTCGGCGTTGTTGGCTACAAACCGGCTGCCGAATGAAAACCGTTATTGGATCGCGATGAAGGAACAGAGCGTCACGATCATTATAGTGACTTGGAACGGATTGGACTACACGCGCCGCTGTCTGGAGACGCTGCGCGCCAATACTGATTACGCCGCCTATCGGGTGATCGTTGCGGACAACGGCAGCACTGACGGGACGCTCGAGTATTTGCACTCGCTGCCGTGGGTTACGCGCATTGCCAATGGAGAAAACCTTGGTTTCTCGCGTGCCAACAATATTGCCATCGAGGCCGCCGAAGCAGACTCGGACATTGTCCTGTTGAATAACGACACCGAGATATTGCAGACCGATTGGCTCGAACGACTCCAGGCGACAGCTTACTCTTCACCTCATAGTGGGGTTGTCGGGTGTCGCCTCCGTCGGCCCGACGGGATGCTGCAACATGCAGGCACTTATATGCCGCCAACATATTGGGGCCAACAGCTCGGCTCCGGCGAAACAGATGTAAACCAGTTTAACCGCGATCAAATCGTTGAAGGCGTGGTCTTCGCGTGCGTCTACCTCAAACGCGAGGTGATCGATCGTATCGGATTACTCGACACCTCCTACTTTAGTTATTTCGAAGACAGCGACTATTGCCTGCGGGCGCGCGCCCAAGGCTATTGTGTCGAGTGCTGCGGGAGCGTGACGCTGGTTCACCATGAAAATGTTTCCACGCGGATCAATGGCATCAAGCACGAGAAACTCTTTCGGGAATCACAGCAGATATTCCGCTTGCAGTGGGAGCAGGTCCTTGAGGCACAGCGGTACGAGCGCCAGCTTGCCTGGCACTCGCTCACTAATTTCGTGAGCGGTTACGCCCTCTCATCGCGTGAACTGATGCTAGCGCTGGATCGCCACCACGTCGAAATGTCATATCAATACGTTTATGGGCCCGGCACACCATTTCCCCTGGAAGAGCCGCAGCGGAGTGCACCCTATATGCTGAATGTCATTCGGCAGCGCCAGATCCAGCCGCATCAGATTCAGGTAGTATTCGGTCAAGGCGATGTTTTTCAACGCAACTTTGGCGCCTACCGGATCGGTTTTACCATGCTCGAAACCGACGGCATACCGGCGGAGTGGGTGCGACAAGCTAATTTGATGGATGAAGTCTGGGTGCCCTCCACTTTCAATGTCGACTCTTTCCGGCGCAGCGGAGTCACCCGCCCGCTGCATGTGATCCCCCTGGGAATCGATCCCGATCATTTCAATCCGGACATCACGGGCTATCCACTTCGCGACACCTTCACCTTCCTCTCTGTTTTCGAATGGGGCGAACGCAAGGCGCCGGAAATTCTGCTGCGAGCTTTTAATGACGAATTTTCCGCGGCCGAGTCAGTTCTGTTGATATGCCGCGTTTTGAACCGCGATGGAGACATAAATATTGCACGCGAAGTGGAGCGCATGAATTTGAACGACCACGGGGGCCGGATCGTGTTCTCGGTGAACGAAGTTATCCCTTATTATCAGGCTGGCGCGTTGTATCGGTCAGCAGATTGCTTTGTCCTAAGCACGCGTGGGGAGGGTTGGGGCATGCCGATTTTAGAAGCGATGGCGTGTGGCCTGCCAGTCATCGCGACCGATTGGAGCGCGCAGTGCGACTTCATGAACCATGGAAACGCTTACCCTGTAGAGGTCGAGCGCCTCGTCCCGGCGGAAGCCAAGTGTCCTTATTACAAAGGCTTCAGCTGGGCGCAGCCCTCGTACGAACATTTACGCGCGATGATGCGGCATGTTTTTGAACATCCCGATGAAGCAAGGACCAAGGGTTTGCAGGCGGCGGCCGAGGTTCACGCCCAGTGGACTTGGGATCAGAGCGCAGAGAAGATCATGGCACGTCTTGATGCGATCGGAGAGAGCAACCGCCATTCCGGCCTGGCTGGATACGCAGCCTAGAGAAACCGGTCATGTATCGTGTGGTGCCACGCCGTCACATTTCCTGGCGACGAAGCAAACCCCGAACGTACCCAAACCCGGACTATTTCCAGTCAACCATTCCTCCACGGTCAGAACTTCTGCACCCAGGTCATTCAACAAGTCTTCGACTTCGACTCTGAAAAAATATCTTACCGGATGCGTTTCCTTGATGATAGCAATGCCGTCATCGACCTTGTTCTGAACGATCACCTCATAGTTCACGTCCACCCTATTGTCGTTTGGACGTAATGTCGGCTCAGCTAAGCGAGTCACCTTAATTCGATCGTTTTCAAAACGGCGAATCCCGACCTTTGGCAGATCCGAAAGCACCGCCGGCCCATACCAGGAATCGAATATAAAGATCCCGCCGGGGCGGACGTGGCGGAGGGCGTTAGCGAAACCGGTACTCATCTCGCTGCTTTTCGTCAAATAGTTCATGACGTGAAACAGAGATACGACCACATCAAACGTCTTTTCTAGTTGAAGTTGAAGAATGTCGCCTTGGTGCACTGAGATATTCTTCAGCCCTTTCTCAGCTTTCTTCTCATTGGCCCGGGCAACCATCGAAGGCGACAAATCGATACCGGTTAGGTCGTAGCCACGTTGCGCCAGGAGGAAACCATGGCCTCCTGTCCCACAACCAATATCCAGAATCGACTTAGCGCCGGGGACGAATTTATCGATCAGCGCACAAACGTAATTCGCTTCCGCCTGATAGTCCTTAACGGAATAGAGCAGGTCGTAGTACTCCGCGTAATGATCGAATATTTTCACGGCAATATTTCGATCAGCCGTTGCGCCGCGGTCCTGATTTGCTTTTCACTTAAGCCGAGACCGCTAGGAATGTAAAAACCTCGCCGGGCGATTCGCTCTGCTACCGGATACGTTTCATCCTTAAACAACCCCATTTTCTGAAACACCGGTTGTTCATGCATGCTCCAGAAGAATGGTCTCGCCCCCACGCCGACGCTAGCGAGCCGCTCGATGGCTTCTTGGGCATCAAACGGCACCTCTTCTTTTAGCACTATGCCGTAAACCCAATAGATGCTATCCGCGTAGTCCGTCTGCGAGATGCCGAGTTGGATACTGGATATTCCCGAAAGAAGCTCGTTATACAGCTGGCCAATACGCCGCTTTTTGGCGACGAACTCGTCCATCCGCTCCAGCTGCGCGACCCCGAGCGCAGCCTGGAGGTTCGTCATCCTGTAGTTGTAACCCAACTCGTCGTGGACGAATCGGCGCCCAGGCTTGAAGCAGAGGTTGCGAAGGGAGCGGCAACGCTCCGCTAACTCGGCATCGTCCGTTGCGATCATCCCGCCTTCGCCGGTCGTAATATGTTTGTTAGGATAGAAACTGAAGCAGCTGATATCGCCGAAGCTACCCACTGGCCTGCCTCTATAGTGCTGTCCATGCTGCTCGGCAGCGTCTTCGATTATTTTGAGATCGTGCTTCTTTGCCAGGTCGAGAACCTTATCCATCTCCACGGGCAAGCCGTAAATGTGAACGACCATGATGGCTTTTGTCCGAGAGGTAATCTTGGATTCGATTTGGGATACATCCATGTTCCAAGTCAATGGATCGGCATCGACCAATACCGGTACAGCACCTACTCTGGTGATGGCTGAGGCGCAGCAGATTATGGTGAAGGCAGGCATGATGACCTCATCGCCGGGTTCGAGGTTGAGCGCGATTGCGGCCGCATCGAGGGCTACCGACCCATTACTCACCGCGATTCCATGCTTGCGACCCATTTTCGCGGCAAAGCCTTCTTCAAATCGCTTGATAAAGGGACCTTCGGAGGAGATCCAGCCTGTATCGATGCATTCAATCAGGTACTTTTTTTCATTCCCGTCCAGTGAGGGCGTATTTACCGGAATGAATTCCTCGCGATCCATACAGGGTTCGTCTATCAGCGGGTTGGCAATCGTAGTCCGGGGGGCGATCAACTGTCGTAAGGGAAATCGGCAAGCATCTTAAGCTCGGGCGAGCGGGATCTCCAGACGGAAGGTGTCCGACTCATATTCCTTCCCGCCCCTGGGACCTTGCGTAAAAACCAGCATTTCGGAATCCTCGACACCGATGAGCGCGTGTTTCTCCATCGGCTCTGTCACCGCGAACCCGCCCTCCTCTAATATGGCCTCTTCGGCGGCTTCATCCCCCACCTGGGCCACCAGTTTAATCTTGCCCCTCAAAACATAGTTCCACTGTGTCGTCCGCTTGTGGTAATGATTCCCACGAACTGCGCCTTTCTTGAAAGAAATGAACGTTACCGCGTTGATCTCTGCTCCCTCAATAAGGTCCATGATGGCTCCCCGCTCATCCCGGTGATTAACCTCTGTTGCGATGATCTTCATGCGGATTGGGTGAGTAACTTAGCGAATGTTCGGCGAAGGAATTGGAATAATGAACTTCCCTCCCTGATCTCTGTATGTCTGGTTATTCCGCATGATCTCATCCGCGAAATTCCAGGCCAGAAGCAATGCGTAATCCGGCCGGTCTTGGAGGAGCCTGCTGTCAGGATGAACGGGGATAAAGCCGCCGGGAGTGTAAAGACCGATCTTTAGCTTCGACTTCTCCGTCACGTAATCCAGGATCTGCCGATCAATATGGCAATAGTTCAAGAGTGTCATGCCCTTCGCCGGCGCGCTGACTCCGACGATGCGCTTGCCTTCGTCTTTAAGCTTATGCAAAAGGGAATTCAGTTGAGCCTTATTGCGCTCCACTTTTCCCGCGAAGGCCGCCAGCATGGCTAAATCGCGCAGCTTCTCCGACCTTTCCATCTCGATCGACTCCACCACACTTTTGTCGACCGGGTAGTTTCCCCTTGTCGAAACGAATATTCTGACCGACCCGCCGTGAATATCCTTTTGCTCCACCTTTACGATTTCCATTCCGAATTTCGCGAAAAACGGGACCAGCGGTTCAATCGAGATGTAGGAAAGATGCTCGTGGTAAATAGTGTCGTATTCGAGGCTGCGAATGAGATGAAGCAAGTGAGGAGCTTCGATAACGAATATCCCCTTGCCTGGATGCAAGAGTGTCTTTATCGCCTCCATGAATCCATTTAGATCATCGACGTGCGCGAATACATTTGTGCCGGTGATCACACTCGCAGGACCAAGTTCCGAGAAGATGGTTTCCGCGGCCGCCTTTCCAAAAAAATCGTTAATCGTAGGGATCCCATGGCGCGCTGCGATTTCACAAATATTTGGCGCGGGATCGACCCCGCGAATATCTAGGCCCAGCAGCTTAAACCCTTCGAGCAAGACACCGACGTTGCTCCCGATATCGACCGCGAGATCGCCTTTTGCGAAACGGTAATCAGTTACAACGGATTCCGCGAAATCGTGATAGTGCTTTTTGCCGGTCTCGGTAGTGGACGATTCGTATGGGTAATTGTCCTGGTAAAGAATTTCCGGGGGCACAACATAACCTAGTTGGCAGAAGCCGCAGTCTTCGCAGATATGGACGCGCAGCGGATACAAGGTGACTGGATCGTTCAACTGGCTTTCCTCCCTGAACTGGTCGGAGGGGGGGTGATGGCCTAGGTCCAGGAAGCACGCCAGCCTGTCGCTATCGCAGATTCTACAGGTCATGATGATTACTCTTCGGGGAAGGCGACGGCACAAAATGATGCACCCAGGAGAAACGCCCCGATCGAAGCGAGGTCATGCTCCTTCTCAGATATTTTTTGTTCCCCGAACCTCATATACGGTTTTGTTTTGCGATTCATGCCATGTTCGCATCAGGATTTCGGCAAGCAAGCCCATAAGGACACACACAATACCTGTCATGGCGGTAAAGACGACCAGGAGGGGGACCGGGGTGCGGATGAATGACTGCCCCTCGAAGATCTTCAAGTAAATCGCATACGCAGCCAGGAGGCTGCTCAGGGCCATGCTTGCCAGGCCGATGCCTCCGAAAACATAAATTGGTTTTTGGGCATACCGAAAGAGGAATTTCACCACGAGCAGGTCTAGCAGCACCTTGAAAATTCGCTCGAGCCCGTAGTTGGATTTTCCATGCATTCGCGGGTTGTGATTGACGGGGATTTCTGTGACCCGGGCTCCGTGCCAGCTTGCATAAATAGGAATAAAGCGGTGCATTTCCCCGTACAGCCTGACGCCCTTTACCACTTCCCTCCGGTAAGCCTTCAGTGAGCAGCCATAATCATGAAGTCTTACTCCGGACACTCTTGAGATGAGCCGATTGGCGAGTCGGCTTGGCAGGTTGCGTCGTAACGCTTGATCCTTCCTTTCCTTCCGCCAGCCGGAGCAAACATCGAAGCCTTCCCGCAATTTCTCCAGCAGCTTTGGAATATCAGCCGGGTCGTTTTGCAAATCGGCGTCGATTGCGACGATTGTCTCCCCCGACGCAAAATCGATACCCGCCATCATCGCCGCGGTCTGTCCATAGTTTCTCCTGAAATGAACGACTTTGACCCTCGGGTCATCCGCTGCGAGTGCATCCAACTTCGCCGGACTCGTATCCGTGCTGCCATCGTTCACCAGGATAAGCTCCCAATGGAGCCGCTCTCCATCAAGCGTTTGCCGAATCAAGTCATATAGGGCGCCGACGCTTTCGCTCTCGTTATAAACGGGAGCAATAACCGAGACATCCAAAGTTCTCGGGTCGGGCTCTCCTGGCTCATTCATGGAAGGCATCTGATAGGCGGGTCGAGGCGTGAATGGCGGCGGCGGGTTGCTTGCTGGTGAGGGCGGACATTACGTGCGGAGGCCGGGATTGTCCAAACTCTCCTCCAATAAAATGCGGCAAATTTATCCGCTTTCGCCCTCGGCCGCGTTACCCCTTAAAAGATCAACTGGACGAAAAAGCCAGCCGTACTCGATGCCACCGTGTCGATCCACATGAACGGCTCTGGCTCGCTTCTCCCTTAACAGTTTATTCAAAACCAGAATCCTGTTAGCGGTGTTTTTTGAAATTATGATGTAGTCAATCTTGGCGTCTATTAATTCCCTTAGGTATGTATCCATCTCGGCCGCATCCTTCAAGCGCCAGATCCCGCCGAGATTTACCATTTTCACATTCCCGGGGAAATGGAACGGAGCTAAATAATCGTAGCCGACAGCGACATTCTTACCCCGGGACTGCTTCCCGGCAAATTGCGCCAATTCGTAAGAAGTCTCCCCCCAACCCACCCAGGTCCACGGATAATCGCCCACCTCGATTGTGCCGATATCTTCGGCTTGGCGGCTCCGAAAAATATTCATGTATCCAAAATGAGCGGGCGCGTCTTGGCAGGAGGGCGCGATTAACGAAACCACGATTGCCAGTGTCGCGGCCGAGCCCCACAAGGCGCTTCTATCCGAGAATTGTTTTGCAATACTCGCGAGAAACGAGCTCAAAAGCAGCGTCAGGCCAAACAGCACTGATGCGAGATATTTCGCTTCAATGGGCAGTGCCAGATAGGCGAAGGTCAAAAGGTTCATGAGACAGAACGCGGCCATCAGTCCAACCGCTCGCCCGTGGAGGCTATGCTTAATTTTGGTGGTCGCGAGGGGAGCAAGGATCAGGGTCAAAACCAAAATCGCCGGCAAGAAATACATAACCAGACGTCCCTGCGCGAGAAGGAACTTGGCCTCGGTGACGAGCTTGCTCCTGTCCAAGGTCGTCATCGCAACACGCGCGATGGTTTTTCCGACAAAAAAGCCTTTGTTTGCAATTTCGGTCCGCTCTACATCGGATTGCGCCCACTTCAGGTCGTTTTTCTGATCGATCAGCGCAAATAGAAAGAGCGCAACTAGTGGAAGGAACCATAACTTTACCGAGAGATGGGATCTAAGAGTTCTGACGAAGGAAACGATGCGCGGCCTAAAAAAAATAAGAGCTGCGACAACCCCGACCGCCGGTAATAAAAAGTGAGGGGCCACGGCGACGCCATTGGTCGGGATTCCCGAAAAGATAACCCCCATCTCGCGCGGATTTGTCCAGATCTTTGGAATAGCCGCAAACACGGTCAAACAGAAGGCCGCCCCGAGCAGCAACAGCGATCGTAACAGCTTCCAACAAAGTTGCAGAAAGGGGCCTGCTTCAAAGTAAGTCAGAGCAATTTCCGAAAGTGCAATAAAGCCAACAACGGTGATTGCGGTATCCTTTTCGATGAAAGCGAGAGCGCCCAGAACTATTGCGAGGATGAAATATCGGAAATTCGTTTGCCTCGTGGCCGCCAAATACGCGATCAGTGCCATGACTCCAAGAATCACCGAAAAGCAGTCATACTTCAGAACCTTGCAAAGCCCTTTCAACATGGGACAATTCAGGATAACCGATAAGGCCAGAAGGTAGCAGAGATAATCTTTGTTTAGACGCCACCCCGCAACCTTTCCCAGGACAAAAGCGCAGCCGACGATCAGCAACAAACTGATCGTGACTTGAATAATCGCGAATGGGAAAACCTTGGTATAATAAATCTTCCCGATTAGTCGGTCGCCTTCCTTGAAATGCAGGTCCAGCCATACCCTCAGCTGGCGGCCGGGGATCCCGACTATGATATTCGACAGATTAGAGCCGTCCGTTAATACCGCTTGGCTCGGATTGTTTAAGAAAAGGTTAATCCGGTTTAGTGTCAGCTCTTCGTCGCGAGTGCCGTATTGCGACAGTCGGTCGTAGTAGCTAAAGATCGAGAACAGGATGAACGCGAACAAAAGGACCAAACGAAAAATCCGACTGATCATGATCAAGCGTCCGGGAGTTGTCGTCTCCGGCAGAGTCAGTCCGTGTTTTGTCTCTTTAGGGCTGGCCGCAAGAGGTCCATTGCCTCTAGCCGGCGGCCTCTCAAGTCTGTGGGACTCTGCGTTGCTCTGGCTGTCAATTGTCACAGGCGTACTCGCGCACCGGTTCGGTGATCGCATCTACCAGCTGATTGTTATCGATTGTTAATCCGATATTTTTTCCACCACCACGCCCCCGACGCTGACGCGATCTTCCGCTCCATTAACGAACACGCGAAACTCGTATGGGAACAAATCTGAAGGCATGGTGTGAAATTTCAGCGCGATTTGTTGCTCGCCGGGTGCCGACCTTAGCGGCACGGATACAAGCTCCGAAACCTGCGATCTGTCTATGATCCGGCTGACATCAACAAGACCCGTCTCGGTGTCTGAGCTAGGCGCCTCAACGGTGACGCTGAATACCGCCCGGTATCCGCCGGGCGACAATTTCACGTAGGGTCCGTACATGAGCCAGCCTCTTTCTCCCGGGCCCGCTACGAGCGCGGCCGTCTTGGAGTCGAAGCTTCCTACGAGGTGCGATGTCGTCGGGCCAGGCACGACCCGGACAACACTAACAAGTTGCTGCGATGCGGGGGCCTTCCTGATTTGGATCGGACGATGCAGAAGTCTGGCTTTCTCCTCGCCGAGGTCGCGCTGCGGTATCTGATTGCGAACACAAAAGGCGCCAAGCGGAAAGAACGCAAAATCCTGGTCCGCGCTTTCTTCTGGAGAGACACCCGAAGCATCCCGAAGCTGCGCTTCGAAATCCTTCGCCAACTGAATATCCTTAAACAATTTCCGATGGACGATGATTCCCGCGAAGCCGTATTCGCATAACCGCCGGATCATCTGATCTGGAGCATAGGCGGACGTTTCCTTAAGCCAATTAGCCTGAGCGCTCCCGGCGTCCCCGCCGTAGGTGAATCGGAGCGTTCGTGAATTCAGATATGGGCGAAGTCCATCCGCATAGTTGTAGGGCGGGAGGCCTGAATTGCTGAGGTTCACGTGGTGGATATTGTATGGGTATTGAAATAGGATCGAACCAGTCGGGAGTTTTGACTCGATTCGGCCAAAGAAAGTTTTGTCGCTCGCGTACCTCGTCGCGCCGTCTGTCGAGTTTGTTAGTTTGAAAGGCACCTGATCCCAAAGGGCAAACACAAATACCGGCAACCATCCCACTAAAGCGATAGTTGTTTTAAGTTGATTACCTTTAACATATCTCGAGATACGGAACAGAGATCGCCTCACTAGAACCGAGGCGGCGTAGTAAGAAAAGAACGCGATGAAAACGATAATGCGATTATAACAACGCACCTGAGCGAGGATGGATTCTGGCCCAAATAAGAGAACCCCGGCCGTCGCAGCTACCGACGCAAAACCGCCGATGGTGGCAATCAGCACACAGAGCAAATTCAGGAGAGAAGAAATATCCAAAATTCGCACCCTCGAAGACCGCCTAATCATCGCGAACGCGCTGCGAAACATGAGAAATAGGAAGCCCGCGGCACCGAACAGCCCCAGAGCGACCGTCGCATTTTCATTCACTTCGTGCTTTGCTTCGTAGGTGGAACGAATAACACGGAAGGATGGCAGTCGATGCTCACTGACCGGCAAAAGAATCTGCACTATTTTTAGACCGTAGCGCTCCGCCTCTCCGTACCCCGAAATTGGCTTGCTAATATCGGACAATTCCAATCCTGGCTCAGCCACCGCTTTGTTGAAGACTAGTCGTCCGCCTATAGATAGCGCGATCGCGCCAAGGAGAATCGTGGCCCCAAGCAAGATTCGCCCATTGCGGTGTCTGACATAACTCAAGAGCGCAGCGATAGCCAAGAGAAGCGTGAAGAAAAACTGATGATAATCATTGATCGCCGAAAAACATACCAGGACCACAAAGAAGCCCCAGTCTTGCCCCTGTTTCCAATCCAGCCGCCAGGCCCGGTCCCTGTACGAATGAAAGAAAGGCCTGGCCCTGAAAACTAATATTAAGATATAACCAAATAAAGGGACGATGAAATAACTCGATTCCATCAAGTGCCCCACGTTGCGCTGGAGATGGTAGGGCATGAGGGCATAAAGCGCGGCGGAACCAAACCGGAATGGATTGGGCAGTTTCAACCGGCCATAGACCCAATAGGCAGAGAGAAACACTAACGGGAATGTCACCAGGTAATAGAGATTCAGTGCCGCGACGGCGTCGCGTGTGATTGAATACGCGATCTGGAACAAAGCGGCGTTTGGCTGAAACAAAAAGTTTACCAAATACCGCAGGGACGATGCGTGTTCGATTCCAAACGGGGCGAAGAAGCGCTCCCGAAGATCATTGAATACATAATCGCGTCCGAGATAGGACGCCATTTCCAAGGCATCGCCCCAATAAGAGAAGGGCTGGTAGACGTCCAGCTTCCATGCCTTGGTCGTGACAAGGCAAATCGCGAGGAAGAGCAACGTCGCAAGAGCGGCCCTTATTCTTTTGCCTCGCAGCGCACGACCAACAGTTGCACCAAAGGCGGAGAAGGAGGCACTCGTTTGACGAGAGTATTGTGGGCTTTCTGTCGATTGCTTTTGATCAATCATACAGTCGCTCTCCCGCGCGCCTTTATCGTCAACGCGAGGACTGCCCCGATTACTGCCAGCATGAGAACAAAGGAAAAGGCTACAAGCGACACGGCGACCGCTGTTTCTTTTTCACAACCAAAGATGGCCAGGATTCCAATCAATGTTCCCTCGCGGATGCCGACGCCACCGATCGTTAGCGGGAGGAAAAGCGCAAGCGTCAATGCTCCTACGATCCAGCTCCAGTCGAAAAAGCCAATGGGCAAGCCAAGCCCACGCGACAAGAGGTAAAACATCAAAACGCCGACGGTTTGATAGGTGATGGCGAGGAAAACATTTCCCGCCAGCAGCGGCAGGTTTTTCGAGTAGGTATGCCAAGCATCAATTACTCTCCCGCCTCCACTGAAGATTTTCTCCTGCCTGGGCAACCATGTGCCAAGAGCGTTAAGATACTGACCGGTTTTTGAATAGAGCCATGGTGCCCGGAGTGAAAACAGCAAGGTAATCGCCAGTAGGCCAGACGCAACGAAAAGCCATGTTAAAGAAGGAGGAAGTCGTGTGTCGCTTAGGGCCAGACCGACGCATCCTACCACAAGGAGGCCGATGATGCTTATGATCTTATCGACAACGACTGAAGCGGCAATTCTATGCGTTCTCGGGGATTGACCGAGGCTCAAGTAATAGGCCTTGGCGGCCTCTTGGGCGAACTGTCCTGGAAGCAGAAGTCCTATGTAGTAGCTTGCAAAACAAGCGATAGCCAAGCCTTTGAAACTCGCTTCCGGCAGAAGCATCCGCCATTTAAAAACGCTGAGGAAGATCCCGAGGAGATTCAGCAAGGCCAGCGCGACGATCACTCTCGAACTCAAGTGCGACAAGGCCGCAACGACCCCGCTGAAGTCGGTCCGTCGGATAAAAAGGTACAAAAGAATAATCGTAACGACTATCTTCAGGGCGGCGATACTTATGCTTCTGAACATTCTGTTTTCCGTCCGGTGGACCTAACTGGAGCCAGACCGCTGGAAACCGGGCCGAGGCGACACCCGAAGGCAAGTTAAGTCTTGTCCGTAAAGTTCAGCATGCTCCAGGGCTTCATCGGTCGCGCGGGTCCTGACAGGAATGGTCCAGGGTGTCCGGATTTGTTTATCTTTTCGCAATAGCTATCATGTTTTTGGTAAAGATGTTCGCAATTACTCTGCCGTTTAGTTTGAAATAAAACTTAATACACAGGTTGATGCAGCTATTCATTAACCAGGCAACATAGTTAAGGGGGTTATAAAAATATACGTATAAATGGCTCGGAACAATCCCAACGTTCTGGGGAGAAAAGCCAGCTACCAAGAGAATCTGTCTGAAACTTGACTCGGTAAAGCCCAGTTCGTGAGTAAAATCGCAATACCGCGCGTCAAGGCCAAGAATCGGGTTTGTCGCATTGAAGGTTTTTATCATCAAGAGTCCGCCTGGACTCAAAGCTTTATAATAACTCTTGAGAGAAGGGATGATGTCCGCCTTTGGTATATGCTCGATAATGTCATTCATGATAATGACGTCGTATGGTTCGCGTTCAGCGCCGAAAAATGTAACGAGATTTCCTTGAGTTACTTGAAACCCATTGTTCCTGCAAAAGTCGACACACTCAGGCGATAAGTCGACCCCGCTAATGTTGTCGTATCCGTAATGCTTCAAGGCGTGCAGCATCTGTCCAAAGCCGCATCCAATATCAATTATTCTTAAATTCTTATTCTCGGGGAAGTGGCGGATAAAATTATGTTTAGCAAATGGCGCGTACTTTTTGTACAGATTGTCTATGTCTCCGGCGTCGTGCGTGCTACCAAACCGCGTTGAGATGTAATTAGAATGGACATCCAAGCCGGGTTTCATAAGAGCCTTCCGTATAAATTATCTTACCCTGTGCAGTCCTCTTTGACCCTGGCGACGAGAAGAAACATGATGGCTAGAAAATCAAGCCACGCGAGCGTTTCTAGTCTTTCGTAAGGGTAGAGGCGCCCTGCCAGCTTATTGTTAGAACGAAAGTGTAAAACCCGGCTGGACAAGATTTCGAATCCTTCCTCCGACAATGTCTTGCGAATGTTATTTCTCGTGACGGAAAACTGGCCCACCTCCAGCGAATAGTCCTTTAGGGCTTTTACCAAATTCACCGGGTTCCAAACATTGGGTTCGCAGACAACCAGAACGCCTCTTGATTTCAGTTGGTTTCTCGCTGCGGAAATCGCTCGACGATAATCCGAAAAATGATGCATCGATCCGCTAATATAAATACCATCGAACTTCCTATCGAGAAGGATCTCTTCCGCGGGGCTCACCACATAGTTGATCTTCTGGCTGTCACCCATCCGCGTCTTAGCCAGTTCCAGCATCTCGGCGGACAAATCCGAAAGGACAAAGGATCGAATCCTGCTCCCAAGGGATTTGATTACGTGCTGCGCATGAATGCCTGAACCGGCGCCTATCTCCATTAGATCCCAGCCTTCGGACGAAGGAGGCAGGTATTGGTCGAATGCCCGCTCTATCTGTTCGATCTTGTAGTAATGGTTGGAATTCTCCCGGTTGTATTTCTGATCGAATTCGCCGGCGATTGACGCATAGTGCGCGCGCTGTTGGTCTATCTTCTTGTCCAACTCCGAGCCGTTCACTGCCTGCCTCCGGTTTGATCCACTTTACTGGCGTGCAAACAGACGCCGAGATATTTCTCGCTCATGCTGTCCCAGGAAAACCGCCTCGCGAACTCTACTGCTTCACTGGCCTTTTTCATCTTCTTGTCATTATTTCGAAGCAACGATATCAGCTTTTCCGCGATCTGCCGCTCGTCGTCGGGATCGACCAGCAGGTCTTCGTCGAAGAAAAAATCTTTCGCATCCAAGGTGGCGCCGACGAAAGTCGGAGTGCCGCACGCCATGGCTTCCAGGGCGCTGAGACCAAAACCGTACCTTGAAGGGAAAATAAAAAGGTCGGCGGAATTGTAGAACTCATTCATCCTCTCCTCGGGGACGAAACCGGCAAACGTGCAGCTACCTGGCGGCAGGGTTTGCGCGGCGAGGCGCTTCATGTCTTCCAAGTCCCGGCCAGTGCCACCGATGACAAGGGTCGCGTCGGGTACCTTTTCCAGGACAATCTTGAATGACTGTATCACTGTATCTATCCCCTTCGCGCGCTTGGCTTCGCCCAAAAAAGCAACGCGTTTGCCTATCTTGGGAATGTTCGGATCCGGGTAATAGGTTTTGTGGTCGACCCCCCACGGCACTACCACCACCTTCTCAGCGTCGACATCAAACCGTTCCACGATCTCGCTCCTGATCGAAGCGCTGCCGACGATTAGCCAGTCGCTGTGGAGGGCTGAAAACTTCGCGCACCAGCGCTTGATTGCGTATTTCAACCAGTTGTCGTATCCCGCGACGTGGAACGGGATGAGGTCGGTAATTAGCGTCACGAGCGGCTTTTTTCGCAGGAGGGCGGGGAATATACCTGAGACGGCGTAAACCGCGAAATAACAGCTGTCCCGGGTTTTTCGCAGCCTGATCAAGTACGCCAGGCTTTGAAGGACCGCGCTTATCTCGCTATGGATGAGACCGCGGTCATAAAAATGAAAATGGATGTTTGTTCGATCCAGGAACCGGCAAAACTCTTCGATCACTCGCTCGAGCCCTCGCCCTGTCTCTTTTCCGCTGGAAAGGGGAAACCCGCAGATGCCCAAAGACCATTTGCTCGTTTTTTCGCTCATGAATTCCGAGTGAACGGAGAAAGTCTTACGACCGGCACCTCGTAATATCAAAGCACCGCGTCCCGGCGTGGCTTTTCCACTTCTCCTGTTATCTCAACGCGAATCGATTCCGCAAGATTGGTTCGAAATCCGCGCAAGGTAGTGACGATCATGGCAATTTCCTCGTCCTCCAGGAATGGATGCACCGGCAATGAGAGCTGCGAAGCGGCCAGTCTCCGTGCATTTAGGGGTTCGACCGCAACCGCGCCGCCGTCCAAAGCCGCAAGGGCCGTTTGATCGGGAATGATTCGGGGATAGTGAACGGCGCTTTCGACCTTTGCCTTCTGTAGGTGATCGCGAAGCGCATCACGGTTCGCGCTGAAGCAGGGGAATATGTGCCAGGAAGATTCTGCTTCGTGATGGATCGTAAGGAAGCGAAGGGCCGGATTCTTAATCTCGGCTCGATATCGCGCAGCTATGGTTCTGCGCTTTTCGATCCAGGTTTGCAAATTTGGAAGCAACGCATCCAGCAAGATGGCAGCGTGGACCTCGTCAAGGCGACTATTAAGTCCATGCTCGTCGTGCCCGTACGGGCCGGACTGGCCGTAGTTTCGGAGCATTCTCGCGCGCCTGGCAATGCGATCGTCGTTTGTGAGCAAAGCGCCGCCATCGCCAAGTGCGCCCAGATTTTTCGTCGGATAGAAGCTTGTGCCGGCGGCCTGACCCACCGTACCCACGGCGCGGCCACCGTGCTTTGCGCCGATCCCCTGCGCGCAATCTTCCACCACAAATAGGTCAAAATCTTTCTTTAATGCCGCCAGTTTTTCCAGATCGATCGGGTTTCCGTAAAGGTGAACCGGAAGGAGGAATCGGATCGACTGGTCTCGCCTGAGAACTTCGCGGCATTGATCGAGGTCGATGTTGCCGTTGTCATCGACATCAACAAATACGGGCTCGCCCCCGGCGCGCAAGACGGCCAGTGTCGTCGCGAATGCGGAAAAGGGAGTGGTGAGCACTTTTGCTCCTGTCTTAAGATCGAGACATCGCAGGGCGATCTCGAGCGCGTCCATTCCGTTGCCGACTCCGACCGCATGCCTGACCCCCCAGAATTCAGCGAGCGCGGCCTCGAAAGCGGCCACTTCGCCGCCGAGAATATACCATCCACTCGAACCAACTCTGCGAACGGCGTGCAAGGCCGCCGGCTCTATTGTTTCCCACTGTTTTCTAAAATCGTTTGAGAGTATCATCGGTTACGTAACAAACTATGCTCTTCCGCCAGCGACGTTTTTGTGAACTGTCATTGAGTCGGTTCAGGGATGTTTGGCTCAACCTTATCGCGCAATCTGGCATTTTCCGCCTCGAGCTCTTCGATTCGATCTTCGAGGGAGGCAATCGATCGGGCAGGTCTTTCGCGCCGGCGGCGGATTGTAGCAAGCCGCTCACTAATGACTGCACCAGCTTTCACGGGGGAATGCCGCCGCCTGATGTCTTCCGCGGCACGCAAGCCGCGCGCCCGCGCTTCGACTTGATTGTCGTAAACCTGCCGTAAGAAGCCGACCGCTGCTTCCAGGTCGGGCTCCGACCAGTGGGAGTCCGCCGGATAAGGCTCGCGTTCCGAGCCTACTTCGCTACGCACTGCCGGACAGAGGTAACTAT
>JBEEGK010000015.1:0-7166 GCA_041166845.1 Acidobacteriaceae bacterium | reverse complement strand
GATCCGGCAGCGCTTTTCCAAGGACATTCAAAACGATGTCGTGGATGCGCTGGTGCCGAAATATTTTCGCAAAGAGACTGACAAGCTTGGACTGATTCCTGTCTCCCAGCCGCGTGTCACCGATCTTCATGTACATGAAAACGAGCCGCTGCGCTTTAGGGCCAGCTTCGAGGTCATGCCTGAGATCAAAGTTGAAGGCTACAAAGAGCTGCGCGCCGAGAAGCAGGATGTATCCGTCTCCGATGACGAGGTCCAGGAGACGTTGAAGGGGTTGCAAGAGCAGCACGCGACTTACACCTCGATCGAAGATCGCGCGCTGGCCGAGGGCGATTACGCCCAAGTCTCGCTCGATGGCGAACCAAAGGATAAAGAGCAGGATGCCGATGCCAAGCCAGTCCACATGGATGAAGTGCTGGTGGAGATCGGCGGCAAGAACACCATGCCTGAGTTCAACGAGAATCTGCGCGGGGCTTCTGCCGGAGACGAACGAAGTTTTGAGGTGAATTATCCTCAGGATATTTCCGACCAGCGGCTGGCGGGAAAGGCGTTCACCTACAAAGTAAAAGTTCAGGGCGTCAAGCAAAAGACTTTGCCGGAACTGAATGACGATTTTGCCAAGGAGCTCGGAGAATTCACCAGCCTCGACGAAGTGAAGCAGCGCATTCGTGAAGGGATGGAGCAGGAGCGCAAGCACAACGCCGACCACGAAGCCAAAGACAAATTAATGGCGGAACTGGTAAAGCGCAATGAATTCGAAGTTCCCGAAGCGCTGGTCGAGCGCCAGATTGATGTCCGGCTCGAACGCGGATTGCGCGCGCTTGCCAGTCAGGGCATGAAAGCGGAAGACATTAAGAAGATGGATTTCACGCGCCTGCGTGCCGGCCAGCGCGATCAGGCTTTGCAGGAAGTGAAGGCTTCCCTGCTACTCGAAAAAGTCGCCGACGCCGAAAGCATCGAGGTGAGTGACGCGGAAATTGACCGCGAAGTGGAAGCGCTTGCGACGCAGTCAAAACAAACGCCTGAGTCCATCCGCGCGCGTTTGACACGTGATGGAGCGCTGGATAGAATCCGAAATAGAATCCGCCAGGAAAAGACCCTCGATTTTTTGTTTCGTCAGTCCGCCTAGGGCGGACGCATTCGATCCCCCCAGAGGCCCAGGTTGTGCAGGGCAGGAGTGTGAAAGGTGAACGTGAAAGACCCACAAATGATGCTTGTGCCCATGGTCATAGAACAGACCGGGCGGGGTGAGCGCGCATACGACATTTATTCGCGGCTGCTGCGCGATAACATCATTTTTATTGGCACTCCGATTGACGACAATATCGCCAATCTGGTGATTGCGCAGATGTTGTTTCTGGCGCAGGAAGATCCCGAGAAAGATATTCAGCTTTATGTGAACTCTCCCGGAGGCTCCATCACTGCCGGCATGGCGATTTACGACACTATGCAGTACGTAAAGAACGATGTAACCACGATTTGCATAGGCCAGGCGGCCAGTATGGCGGCCTTGCTGTTGGCGGCGGGAGAACCTAAAAAAAGACTTGCACTGCCTAATTCGAGAATATTAATCCACCAGCCCTCAATGGGAGGACTCTCCGGACAGGCCACCGATATTGACATTCATGCGCGAGAGATTCTCCGCATGCGTGAGATTACAAATGAGTTACTAGCGAAGCACAGCGGCCAAAAGCTCGAAAAGGTAGAGAAAGACGTAGAACGCGACTTCATAATGAACGCGCAGCAGGCAAAAGAATACGGAATCATAGACGATATCATTTATAAGACTAGATAGAGTTATGATCGGCTTTCTGCCGATCCGTATTCCGTATGTCTCGGCGTGAACCGATTCTCCGGCTGACCGGACAGCAACAGGGTCTTAGCAGCGGGATGAATCGGAGGCTAACAAGGAGCAAAGCCGAGTGAAAACTAGGACCGGCACGGAAGAGATTTTGCGGTGTTCGTTCTGCCACAAGTCACAGGACGCAGTGGCCAAGCTGATTTCGTCCCCCAGCGATTATCCCAGGGCCTACATTTGCGATGAGTGCGTGGCGGTTTGCAATTCCATTTTGGAAGACGACAAGGCGGCCACCCCAGCGGTACAGACCCCGAATCAACTTCCCAAGCCGCAGGAAGTAAAAACATTCCTCGATGAATACGTAATCGGACAGGAACAGACCAAGAAGAAGCTGGCCGTCGCCGTTTATAACCATTACAAGCGCATTTATATGAATCGCCAGCGCGCAGGCGATGGCATTGAGCTCACGAAATCGAACATTATGTTGATCGGCCCCACTGGGACCGGCAAGACCCTGATGGCGCAGACCTTAGCCCGCATGTTGGACGTTCCATTCGCGATCGTGGATGCAACCACACTGACCGAAGCCGGCTATGTGGGCGAGGACGTGGAGAACATCATCCTCAAGCTTCTACAGGCGGCGGATGGCGACGTGGGTCGCGCACAAACCGGAATCATCTATATAGATGAGGTGGATAAAATCGGCCGTAAGGACGAGAATCCATCTATCACGCGCGATGTTTCCGGAGAAGGCGTACAGCAGGCCCTCCTGAAGATTCTCGAGGGGACGGTTGCGAATGTTCCTCCGCAGGGAGGGCGCAAGCATCCGCACCAGGAATTTACACCGGTGGACACGACGAACATTTTGTTCATTTGCGGAGGAGCTTTTGTGGGCCTCGACAAAATCATTGGACGGCGAGCCGGCAAGAAGTCGCTCGGATTTAAGGCTGACGAAGATGTCGAGCAGAAAGAACAGCCGTTAGAGGCGAAGAGGACCTTCGAGATGCTGAACGAAGTTCAGCCTGAGGACCTCATCAAGTTCGGATTGATTCCGGAATTCGTAGGACGTCTTCCGGTCGTAGGTTTGCTGCAAGATTTGGACGAAGCTGCATTGATGGAAATTCTCACGCGTCCCAAAAACGCCATCATAAAGCAGTACCAACGGCTATTTGAGTTTGAGAATGTCCGGCTCAAGTTCAGCGATGAGGCCCTGCGCGCGATTTCGCGACAGGCGATGGCGCGCAAAGTCGGAGCTCGCGGACTGCGGATGATCCTCGAAGAGCTCATGCTCGACTTGATGTATCACCTGCCGAGCCAGAAGAAAGTGAAAGAATTTGAAGTCACGCGCGAGATGGTGGAGAAGCGAAATGTTTCACTCGCGATGATGGAGAAGGCCGGGTAACAAGCTTTCTGCTGTTAGCTCTCAGCTTTCAGCTTGAGGCGGTACGAAAAGAGAAAGGCTTAATTAAACGCTGATAGCGGACAGCTGAGAGCTGAAGGCTTTCTGGAGCCCAATTGACGACTGCCAAGGAAAAATTCGAGACTAAAAAACTTCCGATGATGCCCATCCGCGACGTTGTCATCTTTCCTTATATGATGACGCCTTTCGTGGTCGGCCGTGAATCCAGCGTACGCGCATTGGAAGAGGCCCTGGCTGCGGACAAGAAGATTTTCCTGGCCACACAGCACGACGCCAGTATTGACGAGCCCAAGGGCAACGAAATTTATCAGGTAGGTACGGTCGTCAACATCGTACAGAGCCTCAAGCTCCCTGACGGAAACATAAAAGTTCTAGTTGAAGGCATCGAGCGCGGGAAAATTCTACAGATCACCGAGACTGAAGGTTTCATGCAAGCCTCGGTGCGGCTTGCGCGCTACACGATTGAGACGAATCCACAGGTTGAAACGGGAATGCAGCGGGTGACTTCACTGTTCGAGCAATACGTGAAGCTTTGCCAGTCATTGAATTACGAGACAATGATTGCCGCTGTTCGCATGGAAGATCCGGCAAAGCTCACCGACACGATCGCGGCCAATCTCCAGCTTTCCATCGAAGAGAAGCAGGAGTTACTGGAAATCTTCGATCCTGCTGAGCGTCTGAGCCGGATAGGCGACGTCCTTGATATCGAAATCGAGAAGCTCAACATGGACCGCACTATCCAGTCGCGCGTGAAGCGGCAGATGGAGCGCGCGCAGAAAGAGTATTACCTCAACGAAAAGATCAAGGCCATCCAGAAGGAACTGGGTCGGGGTGAGAAAAGCGAATTCGACGAGCTGAAGAAAAAGATTGATAGCGCGGGAATGCCCAAGGACGTGAAAGACAAGGCGATCCAGGAACTGAAAAAGCTCGAAGCCATGCCACCGATGTCGGCGGAGTCCACCGTCTCGCGAAATTATCTGGACTGGCTGCTGGCGGTTCCCTGGAAGAAGCGCTCCAAAGAGATTCGCAACATCAGCCGCGCCGAAAAAATTCTCAACGAAGATCACTACGGCCTTGAAAAGATCAAAGAACGCATTCTTGAATTCCTCGCCGTGCGGCAACTGGTAAAGAATCCTAAAGGCTCGATTCTTTGCTTCGTTGGGCCTCCCGGAGTCGGCAAAACTTCTCTGGGCATGTCTATCGCCAAAGCTACCGGGCGCAAATTCGTTCGCATGTCTCTCGGCGGGGTAAGGGACGAAGCTGAAATTCGTGGCCACCGTCGCACCTACATCGGTGCGTTGCCTGGACAAATTATCCAGATGATGAAGAAATCGGGCACCAAGAATCCCGTCTTCATGCTGGATGAAGTGGACAAGATGTCCATGGATTTCCGCGGCGATCCGTCTGCAGCTCTTCTGGAAGTGCTCGATCCCGAACAGAATTTCATGTTCGTGGATCACTATCTAGACGTGGAATACGACCTCTCGCAGGTTTTCTTCGTGGCTACCGCTAACGTGATGCATACCATCCCGGCCGCTCTCCAAGACCGCATGGAAGTGCTGCGACTTCACGGTTATACCGAGCAGGAGAAGGTCGAGATTGCTAAACAGTTCCTGGTTAAGAAGCAGATGGTGCAGGCTGGCTTGACTGACAAGAACATCAAGTTTACCGACGAAGCCATCACGTCACTGATCCGTTCTTACACACGCGAAGCCGGCGTCCGCAATCTGGAGCGCGAAATCGGAAACGTTTGCCGCAAGATCGCACGCAAGGTTGTAAAAGACGGAGATAGCTACAACATCGGCGTCACTGCGGAGAACGTTCACGACTTCCTGGGAGTCATCAAATACCGCGACACGCTGGCGCATGAGAAGAGTGAAATCGGATTGGTCACCGGCCTGGCCTGGACAGAAGTCGGCGGCTCCATCCTCAGCACTGAAGCCACTGTTGTGGATGGCAAGGGAAAGCTGACGCTTACCGGAAAACTTGGCGACGTCATGCAAGAGTCGGCCCAGGCTGCCATGTCTTATGTGCGCTCGCGGGCTCCTTATCTAGGCTTGACGCGGGACTTTTATCGCAGCCTGGACATTCACGTACACGTGCCGGAAGGCGCAATTCCCAAGGACGGTCCTTCGGCTGGCATCACGATAGCCACGGCACTCGCGAGTGCGCTGAGCAAAATTCCAGTACGCCGCGACATAGCGATGACAGGAGAGATCACTCTTCGCGGTAAAGTTCTTCCGATTGGCGGTTTGAAAGAGAAATTGCTGGCGGCCCATCGTGCCGGTCTATTTGAAGTAATCCTGCCGCAGGACAACCACAAAGACCTCGCGGAAGTTCCGGAGAATTTGCGCAATGCGATGAAACTCCACTTTGTGGACACTATGGACCAGGTACTCGCAATTGCTCTGGAGAGCCCGTTGCCGGAATTGGCGCTGGCACAGGAAAATCCGCAGGCTATTGCGCCTTTGACTCCTCCGACCGAGGGCTCGACGGCACGGCAGTAAAAATTAAGCTGTAATTTGTTCAAAAGGCCCGGTGGATATGCGGGCCTTATTCATCCCGCCCAGTCCCAATTGAGCTAGAATTTATTCAGGGATTTGTGTCATGGAACCTGACGACGCGGTACCCAATCAACCGGCAACCACTCCTTCCCAAACTCCGACAGGCCTGATCGTCGCCGCGCTGATTGTGGCCCTGGTCCTTATCTTCCTTCCCGCATATCGTGTCTTTTTCAGCGTGAGCGTGGGAATCGGTGTGCTGGTCTGGGGAATTCTGTCGTGGTGGCACAAGTACAAGCCGTTGAAAGATGAGGACGTTCATGGCAAGCGTCCACTTGGCCTCGATTGAGATAGATCTCTGACAGTTGCATCTTGTCCCACGAGGCTGCACACTAGCCTATGCGAGTACTCTCACGATTTTTGGCTGCGGCAATTGATGTCGCCCACTTCCCTGCTCCCACGCTTCCGGAAGTCGCGTTCTTAGGGCGCTCCAATGTCGGCAAGTCGAGCGTCATTAATTCTCTGCTAGGAAGCAAGCTGGCGAAAACCAGTTCCACGCCTGGACGTACACGCAGCATTAACTTTTTCGAGATTCGCTGGGCGGGCAAACCTCAGCCGGAAGTACTGTTCACCGATCTTCCGGGCTACGGTTATGCGAAGATTTCGCGAGAGATTTCGAGCACATGGCCAAGCTTTATCGAACCATATCTGAACGAGCGTCCGACGCTAGCGCTGTGCATCGCGCTGATTGACGTTAACATCCCTCAACAAGATTCTGATAAGCAGCTTTTGAATTTTCTCGCGTCAAGCGGGCGACCGTTTCTGATTGTCGCAACCAAGAGCGACAAACTTTCCAACAATCAGTTGCGGAATGCGATGCAGGCGATTGCGCGGGACTATCCGAATGCGCGCGTCTTGCCGTTTTCAGCCCGCACCGGAGACGGCAAAGAGAAGCTATGGCAGGAAATTCGCTCTGCCGTAGACGCCTACGGACAAGGTCTGCCGCACCAACTTCCGACCGGAAGCTGACGCTTTTACGCGCTAAAGTGGTTACTTTAGTTCCCCTTCGGGGCACGAAATAAGAGTTCATCCGATATCATAACTACCTATGGCTACGTATCTGATCACGGGGATCGCGGGATTCATCGGTAGTTCACTGGCTCGGGCCGCGCTGGCGCAGGGGGACAAAGTACGCGGTATTGATAACCTCTCCACTGGGAAAAAAGAAAACCTGACAGAAATTTCCAGCCAGATTGATTTTCGCGAGGCTGATCTCCTCGATCTCGACGCGATTCACGATGCCTGCAAAGGCGTGGATTATGTTTTGCATCAGGCCGCTATTCCGTCCGTGCCCAAGTCGGTCATTGATCCTTTAGGAAGCAATCGCGCGAACGTGGATGCCACCGTAAATGTGCTGGTGGCGGCTCGTGACGCCAAAGTGAAGCGGGTG
>JBEEGK010000014.1:0-3755 GCA_041166845.1 Acidobacteriaceae bacterium | reverse complement strand
ATCCCGGTTTTCCGATTTACGAGTCCATGATTCATTACGCCGGAGGGCACGCAGTACCGATACGTCTTCGCGAAGAGAAAGACTTTGCCTTCGATGTGGATGAATTTGCTTCTCTCATCAATGACCGCACGAAGCTCATCGTTCTGAATTCGCCGCAGAATCCCACGGGCGGGGTATTGAGCAAGCAAGAGGTCCACCAGATCGCTGACGTAATTGGCGATCGCAACATTCTGATTCTTTCCGATGAAATCTACAGCCGTCTGATTTTTGAAGGCAACCACTATTCGATTATGTCCGTTCCGGGCTTTCAGGAAAGAACTATCTTGCTCGATGGATTTTCGAAAACATACGCCATGACAGGCTGGCGGATGGGCTACGGCGTAATGCGCACCGACCTCGCGTCGCACGTTGCGCGCCTTATGACAAATTCAAATTCCTGTACCGCCAGCTTCACGCAGATCGCGGGCGTCGAGGCTCTTCGCGGTGATCAGGATTCGGTAGACCATATGCGAGCGCAGTTTCAGCATCGCCGTGACATATTTGTTGCTGGATTGAATCGCATCAGAGGATTTTGCTGCCGCATGCCCAAAGGCGCGTTCTATGTTTTCCCTAACGTTACGAGGACGGGTTGGACTTCGAAGAGACTAGCGGAGGCGTTGCTTCAAGATGCTGGCGTCGCCTGTTTGTCTGGTACCGCCTTCGGCGAATTTGGAGAAGGCTATTTACGATTCAGCGTGGCAAATTCAATTCCCAACTTGCAAGAAGCTTTGAAGCGTATCGAACACTGGACGCAAAACAATCTCTGAGTAGTTGCCCACACAAACCCTGAATACAATATGCCCGACAAGAAAATCAACCACAGAACAGCTGCCCAAACCTTTCGCGTATTTGCCACTGCCGACATCGGCGAGTCTCTCGATCTGCTGCGCAAACGCGGCTACCAGGTGGACGTTTATCCCGAGCCGACAGCTCCGCCGAAAGAGTTGATCATTCGCAAAGTAAAGTCGGGCATTGACGGACTCATTACAACGCTGCGAGATGAGATCAACGCTGAAGTCTTTGAGGCCGGCAAAGGCACTCTGAAAGTCGTCGCGCAGATTGCCGTGGGATTTGACAATATCAATCGTGCAGACGCGAACCGTTACAAAATCCCCTTCACGAACACGGCCGACGTCCTCACCGAGGCGACCGCGGAATTCGCATTCTTCATGCTGGGCACTCTCGCCCGTAAAATGTGGGACGCAGAACACCTCACGCGCGAGAACCAGTGGGGCTACTGGCATCCTTATCTGCCCTTTCTGGGCGATGAGGTTACCGGAAAGACGATCGCAATTATCGGCACCGGGCGTATTGGCCTGGCCATGATCAAGAAGTGCACCGGCTTTGACATGAACATCCTGTGTTATGACCCGGCATTTCAGAATGACGAATATGTAAGCGCGATTCAGGCAGAAAAGGACCTTCGGCACGCGCGCCACATCTGCAAGGATAAAACTTGGATCAAGTATGTTTCGTTGGACGAGGCTTTGCGCGAGTCAGATTTCGTGAGCGTCCACGTGCCGTTATTGCGAGAAGGCGAGAGTCCTACGCCCACGTACCATCTCTTCAATGAAGAATCGTTGAGAAAAATGAAGCCTGGCGCGTTTCTGGTGAATACGTCGCGTGGCCCGGTGGTTGAGGAGGTAGCGCTTGCCAAAGCTCTGCGTGAGCACTGGATCGGAGGAGCAGCGTTGGACGTTTACGAAAAAGAACCACTCGCGGCCGATTCTCCACTAAGGGATCCGCGCATCGCTGACCGCTGCCGCCTTTTCCCTCACTTCGCCAGCGCCGGGAAAATAACGCGACTCTCGACCGATCCCGAGCGAGGAATGGCAGGGCGCTGCGTCCAAGGACTGATTGATGTGTTGGAGAAAAACTACGGTGGGGACATCAGCAAGATGCCGTACGTAGTAAACAAAGAGGCGTTCGGAAAGTAAGACTTATTCCGAAACGGTATGTTCTTCGCTCTGAGCACGAAGAACTCGATCCACCGAATAAGGCGCTCGCCGGCTAGGCTCGTGGTAGTGACGCACCTGCATCTCTCCCAGCAAACCGACTGCCAGCATGTTGAATCCCGCCAGCAATAACACAGCGGCAAAAATCATCATCGGACCATGCTCGAGCATTATGTGGGTATGCTTGAGAAATTTCTCGATTATCAGCCATGCCGTGACGCCAGATCCGGCGAAAATACTGAACATTCCTAAGGTGCCGAAAAAGTGTAGCGGTCGCGCCAGGTAGCGGAGCAAAAATCGAATGGTGATGAGATCGAAAAATACCCGGAAGGTCCGCGAAATTCCGTAATGTGAGACGCCGCGCTCGCGATTGATGTTGCGAATCGGAACTTCACAGATGGAAGCGCCATGCCAAGAGGCCAGGGCTGGAATAAACCTGTGGAGCTCTCCGTAAAGTGGGACCTGCTCCAGAATCTCGCGACGGTAAGCCTTGAAGGTAGTACCGAAATCGTGTATGTCCACGCCGCTCAACTTCGCCATCACCCAGTTCGCGCAGCGCGACGGGATACGGCGCAACCACAAATTATCTATGCGGAGCTTTCGCCATCCGCTAACGATATCGTAGCCCTCAGCAATTTTTTCCAGGAAGATTGGTATGTCGGCGGGATCATGTTGCAAATCGCCGTCCATGGCGATGATGTATTCCCCACGGGAGTGGTCGAAGCCGGCGGCCAAAGCCGATGTTTGCCCAAAATTCCGTCGCAGTTTAACAATCGTGACCCGGCTGTCTACCGCGGCAATCTCCCGCAGCATGCTAAACGTGTCATCTTGAGAGCCGTCGTCCACAAGGACGATCTCAAAACTCTCGCCATTGGTTTCCATGACTGCCTTGAGGCGGTCATAAAGATCGGTGACATTCTCCTGCTCATTATGCAGCGGAACCACAATGGAATATTTGGGCATGAACTTTTATTATAGATTACGAGGCATTCGTCCGCGATTCAATTCCTTCCAAAAATGCCGTCTTTGCCACTAGAATGTTACTCTCTAGCAAACCGCAAAATTCGTTGGCATATAGAGGCTCTAGATATGAATGGTCAGAAATCCGGAGACACCGAGCAATCGCTGAATGCCCCAAAAGCGGTGCAACGCCGTCGCTTCATAAAGACCGCTATCGCGAGCGGCGTCGGAGCCGCGACATTGCCGGTGTTCGCCGCCGCTCGTGTCGCTGAAAACTCCTCGGAGCAGTCTCAGACTGTGCGCTCCTTTGAATTGGACGAAGTCACCATCAGCGACCTACAGAAAGGGTTCACCTCCGGCAAATTTACCGCGCGTTCACTAACGGAAGCATATCTGGCGCGCATCGCAGAAATTGACAAGAACGGACCAACCCTCAATTCCGCCATTGAACTTAATCCCGATGCGTTATCTATTGCTGACGCTCTCGACAAAGAAACTGCGGCGAAACATTCGCGCGGGCCGATGCACGGAATTCCAGTCCTGATAAAAGACAACATTGACACAGCCGACCGCATGCAGACCACTGCTGGATCTCTAGCATTGCTGGGTTTTCGCCCGGTTAAAGATAGTTTTGTGGTTCAAAAGTTGCGTGCAGCCGGGACCGTGATTCTGGGTAAGACGAATCTCAGTGAATGGGCGAATATCCGATCCAGCCACTCGACCAGTGGATGGAGCGGGCGCGGCGGTCAGACTCAAAATCCTTATGCCCTCGACCGAAATCCTTGTGGATCGAGTTCCGGC
>JBEEGK010000013.1:0-5630 GCA_041166845.1 Acidobacteriaceae bacterium | reverse complement strand
GGTCTTTGGTTTCGCGAAATTCTTGCACCAGCTGCTTCCCTAAAGACGATGCATCTTTAGAAATCGCCTGCAGGGCGGCACGGCGAATTTCCATGTCTGCCTTATTGTCGTTCAATATGCGAGCCAGTGAGGTTAAGGCTTCTTCCCCGGGAATTCCGCTTAACACAGAGACCGCTTTCTTGGCCGTCCTGACCTTGCTGTTACGTAAGATGTAAATCTCGAGTCCGCTTATGGAGACTCTGTCTTTCAAAAACGTCAATTCATCCAGGGCGTTTTCTACCAGATTCGGAGGCAGGACACGGAGAGCGTCGGCCAGCACTGGTCCCCGGTCGGCGCTTCGGCTTTTCATTAAGGCCCGCAGCGCGGCTTCCTGCACGCGGGCGTCTTTATGCCGTAACGCGGGCGCGATGTGGATCCCCAACTGCGGATCTTTCAACTCCGCCAATATCCCGCAGGTATTGCGAACCACGTACCAGCGCTCGTCTTCCAGATATTTGCAGGCCACGTCAATTACGCCGGCTCCAAGTTGAGTGACCAGGCGCAGAAGCGCGAGACGACTACGCGCGCTTTGTTCGTTGATCAGGTGAGTAAATACCCGGTCAATACTTTCCGGCACCCCGAATCGAAGCAAGGCCGCCGCCGTGCGGGCCCACGCGGAATCGTCTCGCTGCTGTAGGAACATTTCGATGATCCGCTCGATGGAATTGTCAGGGATCATCCGCCGCAACGCTTTTCCGCAACAGCTTTCGTGTTTCTGTCGATCGCGTTTTGCGGAAGTCTCCAGAGCGGTGCCGATGGCCAGCACTTCGCTGAAAACTTCAACCGTCGCAATGGATTGTGCGAGGACCAGCAGCGCATTAGAGGCTTGCAGGTGGACGAGAATAGAAACATCGTCTCGCAACAGGGTCCGCACCAACCGTTCACGGGTCTTTGCCACGAACGTAGCACGCGTCAGCGGAATGCTGTGAATGAGCTCGTGCGCGCGACTTAGGTCCACGGCTTCGATCTCGGCTCCTTCGTCATCCAGAAAGTCGAAATAATGCGTGGCCAGATCCACTGCCCGGTCAATCTCTCGGGCGGTTACCAGTTCCTTGAGGAATTCCATGAGGTGACGAAATTCAATAAAGGAGAACTTCGAGATGCCCATCAGGTGCGCGGACTTTTTAGTGCTGTTCAAAGCCGTCCAGCGAAGTTCGGCGCGAATCTTTTCCTGAACATGCGCAGGGATTGCATAATCCTGAAGGAACTTGCTGAGTTTTTGCGCCAGCCGATCCGCCTGATGCGTGGCCTGCAAGCTTCTGGTCAGCAGGCGCACCACTTCTTCCTCCACGATCGGAGCTTGAGTATCGCT
Organism: Acidobacteriaceae bacterium; assembly: GCA_041166845.1. Taxonomy (GTDB): domain Bacteria; phylum Acidobacteriota; class Terriglobia; order Terriglobales; family Acidobacteriaceae; genus JALYIM01. The sequence continues at coordinate 4,279 of JBEEGK010000013.1, read as the reverse complement.
TTTACCGGAGCTTAGACGGTCCCCGGCGACAAGCAGGGCTGTGTCCTCCATATACTCGTCAGCAAGTTGCTCAGGAGATGCGCTCCTGAGCTCTTCGCGGCGCTCGGGCGGGAAATAATTCAGTAGCTTTTCTACGCCGACGGTGCGGAGAATACGCGTCAGCGCCCCGCGCGATTTTTGCGGATCGCCCTGTTCTTCGAGCAGAGAGCGCTCGACCGCGCTTTCCATTAATTCGATAAAGCTGTCGGTGCCAGGAGTACGTCTGAGGGGTGGACGCCGCTGAATGTAGCGTGGGTCTGCGCTTCCAATTCCAGGATGAAATCCTCCTTGATGTGTTGCGACGTCGCCTTCACTTTGCGAGTGCGAAAAGTCTCTTCCGTTATGAGATTGCGGAGGTCCCCACGTACCTCGCCGTTCTCCTGTGCCAAATGCGTCGCCTCCGACGGCGGAGCCTGCGGCCGCGCCCATTGCTATGGAATCGCCAGCTCGGCTCCTCTCTCCACCCTCATGCTCGTTATTCGGCCAGATATTATGTCCCGGTTGTGCGGGCGTTGCAGTGCCTGAAGGGAATTCGCCTTCGGACTCTCCCTCTTTAACTACTCCCAACCTCGGCATTGCGATGGGGACACCGTATCCGGCCCCATCAAACCCCTCTTGAGCAAACCTCGCCAGTACCGACCCGCGGGCGGAGGCGTCGTAGCATGCCGATTCCAGCAATATATCCATCGAATCCAGGAAGTCTCTGGGAGATTCGCTGGGCCCCATTTGCTTGGACAGGATGTAGTCTTCGGAACTGGTCTCGATAATGGTGTCGCCTTGGTCGTTTTTCCGTTGGTTGGTAGCCGCGAGTATGAAGCGTACGCCCGGGATCTCGTTGAGATCCAGATATGATCCGATGCTACCTTTTTCCTCGATTGCTTTTAGGGGCGCGGAAAGCAGGCCAACCACTTTTTTATATCGACTTGCTGTCAGTCCTGGCTCGAAGGTAACGGCGGCTATGCCACGTTTGAGAAATTCCTTGCGAAGTTGCTCCAGCGAACCATCCGTGGTCAGAATATTATTGAGAATGACCTGGTTATCAACAAAGCCAAAAGTAAATTGTCCAGGTTCCTTCAGCAGGCTGTTTAGGATATCAAAGCCCTGTTGCACTGGGCGTTCCACGCTCTGATGTTCGGCGGAAAATACCAGCGCGGTCCGCACGCCGGCTTGCAGCGAACGGGCGAAACGCAATCCTAGAAGCTTAATCTGTTTATCCCCGAGCATGGCTATTGCGTATTCTCATTAAGTGGTGATGAGGTCTGTGACCGGCATAGTGCTACCGGCGTGACTTTGTAAAACAGAGCGTGGACCAAAAGTGCAGACAATTCTTGTCGAATCATCCTCTACGATGCGTCCTTGTTCTGAAGTTGTGAGATTCGTGTCGCAAGCCGGAGCGTCCCCATCCGGCAAAATTCCGATGGCTTGATTTCTCCCCGCTTTCTTGGATTTATAAAGTGCACAATCGGCAATGCGTAAGACTTCCATGTAGGCTACTGCTTTCGGAGATTCCGGATACCAGGGGAACGCAGCCCATCCAATCGAGCAGGTCGTACGAATGGGAAGTCTGCCCTCGATTTCGAAAGTTTCGCTGCCAATGGCCGCCAGCACGCGCTCCGGCAGGGCCGTGGCCTCATCCCGATTTGTATATCTCGAGACGACTAGAAACTCTTCCCCACCCCAACGAATTAGAACGTCAGAATGGCGGATAGCGGTACTGATCCGGCGGGCGATTTCCACCAGCACCACATCACCGATGACGTGACCGTAGTCATCGTTAATCTTTTTGAAATGGTCAATGTCAATGAGGTAGAAGATCAGGTCCCGATTGCGCGCGAGATGGGGAGGGGCTAGAGAAGAATTTGACCGGATCACCTGACGGACGTCCGATTCAATAGTAGTAGTTAGGAACCGCCGGTTCTTAACGCCCGTCAACAGGTCCGTGAATGACGCCTCCCGCAATTCCTGGTTGGCACCATCCAAATCTTTATCCAGTTGCAACTGCTTCTTAGACCGAAGCCCCCCAATCACAACAATGGCCACGAGCGTAATTGAAAGTCGAAACTCGCGAACCTCATGCGGCGCCGAACTTACATGCCAGGCCCATGCCGCAAAAATTGGAAGGGAGAACGCTGCCCCGATAGCCAGGTTCGACACCCAGGATTCGTTTTTTTCTTCAAACTCTTTGAGTACTTCAGTCTCGCCCCCAAGTTTTTTCGCCTTCAAGGCAGTAGTGATGAACCACGCGACCGAAACCACTAGCGGAATGTCGTAGAAGCTGCCGGTGTAGTATTTTCCGTAGTCAATCGCTATGCCGGCCGCAACCGAGCCCAAGGCATAGATGGCTGCCGCCCCGAAGAGATTTGAATACACAGACTTCCAATTACCTGCACTGTTTTTCCACGCGACTGCAACACAAACCAGAAATACAAATTGCTCAAGAAAGTAGATGGCATCGAAGCTGGGACCATAAACAACATCATTGGGAACGACGTACTGCCACGGGATTACTACGAAGACATAAAGGTAAAGCCACCATACGCCCAGCAGAATGAAGTCAAAAAATCCCAGCCGTGATCTGGTTTTTCCGTCTTCGCGATGCGGCTGAATCGCGAGCGCGCTCATCATCGGAACCAGATGCAGGAATAAAATCACGTCTCCCACGAAAGGGTTGGGGACGTCGCGGTGCAAAACAACTTCAAAATAAGTCCACAGCAACTGGGTTGAAAGCCACGCGCACATCCCAATGGCCATCAGGCCCCAAAACACTGTGGCTCTCCGCTCACCGTTCTGTAGATTCCACAGCGAAGCGATCAAAGCGAAGACAAGAAAGAGACACTGGAAGATGTCGCCGACCGCCGTGAGCAGGTAGCCGCGAGGTATGAGAAGGCACGCAATAATAGAAAAGGATGCGAGCACCCACGTGCTCTTAATACACACGTCCGTCTTTGCGGATGGCAGCGCCACGTGTTGATTCTAGACGTGGCAGCGATAACCACTAGGTTACGGAGGTCACCATTTTTGGTTATAAATTCGGGTGCTGTTTCGTCCATCAAATCACCTGGAAGGTAGCCCGGATTTGGGAGCATATGGTTCCGGCTTGCCAGCAGTAGAAACTCGATTTATAGTTTCGCTGTAAGGCGGGTGAAAGTTTCATGCTCCGAATGCTCTTGCACTGGCTGGTCAGCGCGCTGGCGGTATGGATTACAGCGCAGGTGGTTCCCGGGTTTCGTCTTGACGGCGCGGGAGCTGCCCTGATAGCGGCCATCGTAATTGGACTAGTGAACGCTACCCTGGGAATTTTTCTCAAGGTTGTAACATTTCCCCTCACGGTTCTTACCCTGGGTCTCTTCTGGTTCGTGTTGAACGCTATCCTGATCGAGCTCGCCTCCGCGGTGGTCCCCGGCTTTCACATTTATAGCTTCGCCTCGGCTTTCTGGGGAGGCATTGTTCTCAGCCTGGTGAACATGTTCTTAAAGTGGTTGGTATTTCCCTCCAGAACTGTCTCGTAACCTTCGCCAGCAATATCTCGATCGTTTTATTTGCACTAAAGGACATGGCCTTTTGACAGTTCAAAAGGCGCCTTTTCCATTGACCCTTAAACCCCAGAATTGGCAAACTCGGATTGAGGCAATCCGTGAATCATTTAGGTATTTCCGTAATCGTGCAACTGTCCCTTGCTCTGGGAGTGGCCGGCATTTTATGGCCAGAAAAACTCATGCCTCTGTTCGAGCTGTTGCTATTTCCGTTTCCTTCGAGCTACCGCAACGTACGGGCAAACAGCATCGGCGCCATTGTTCTTTCAATCCTGCTTTTTTTCTCACTGCTGGCACGAAGCGCCTAAACGTTTTTTTCCCTTGTTTTTCCAGGTAAAGTTAGACCCTCTTCCTGAGTACTTGAAACCATGTATTGCGCACTACCGCTTTGAAGCCTAGAACAGCTAATTGACATCTAAACAAGTGAAGGAAGTTGCAAGGAGAACTTCTTATGAACACTTTCGCGTTAGCAGTATTTCTGATGCTTTTTCCCGGTCTCTGGCAGAATAACGCCGCGCAAAGCCCTGCTCAAAGCTCGCCCCCAGCTTCATCATCTTCGTCTTCCCAACTCAGTCAGCGGGGGATTGACCGGATCGTAAAAGAGGTCCATCACGAGCTTGTACTCCTGCCTTTTTATGGAGTGTTCGATAATCTTGCTTACAAAGTGGACCCCGATGGCACCGTGACGCTATTAGGACAGGTAGCGA
>JBEEGK010000012.1:0-7294 GCA_041166845.1 Acidobacteriaceae bacterium | reverse complement strand
ATCTGCTCCTGTCCCGGCGATCAAGGGAGGGAGCGGCATCTTGGTCTGCAGCATATCCGTCCAGAAGCTTCAATGGAAAAAACCCGAACCTGTCGAGGTCGCGGTAGTGATCGGAAACCGGTCTGAGAGCGAGTTGAATGTGCCGGTAGTGCCGTCTTTCACGCTGAAGGGAGTAGCTGCGGCAGCCAAGCCTGCCAGCTCCGAACTGAGATACTTGGCTTTTTGGGACCTACGCAAAGGGGCAACCCTCCCACTTTCCACAACCGTCCCGCTACAGTTGAACCGAGGCGATTCGAAGAGCATAACGTCAGACATTGCCGATCTCTTGTGGTCGCGCATGAACTGGTCTGTTCTTCCCCATTCCAAGCTCTTTGCGGTTGTCCCTCCCGGAAGGTACGCATTGCATTTGGAGCTAGGCGGAAACGACGGCAAAATGCTCTGCTCCTCGAAGGTCGTAGACGTTCTCATCAAGTGATCGGCATGGCTAAGAAGGCCATCTTTGTTCGCAGCGGCCTGTGGCTGGCCCACCTTTACGTTTTGTGTAAAGGTGGGGAATGGCACGGATAAGCTGCGTCACCGCTTGGGGTTGCTTTCATCGCCAATCATGGCTGGATAGCCTGCAGCGCGGTGATCTGTTCCTGCGTGTGCAACGCAATCCCGTGACGCAAGTGTCGGTGCAAGACCCGTGGCAGTGGAGCAACTAACGGAGTTATGCTTTCACGGAAGAAGGGGTCGTGCGAATCAATCAGTGGGACGAGGCCAAAATCAAAGTCCCGACGCGGGCAGCATGAATTCCCACCTTTGCCACAAAACGCAAAGGTGGGCCAGCCACCTCTTAAATAAAGGTTGTGGATACCAATATGCAAAAAGTCTTGAAAGAACTAATCGCTATTTTTCTGTTGTTCGGCGCCAATTCCGTAGGGCATTCTATGCAATCTCGTCTCGTCGACCCTCTCTTCTCTATTGAGTATGATCCAGCACAGGTCCACTTCGCTCCTATGCCGACGGCGCTCAGGGAGACATGTAAAGGAGTAAGAAGACGCTACACAAGGGATGGCTCTATGCCCATCTAAAGACGAGCCAAGTCGAATATTTTATCCTGTACGGGTATCTAAGAGGTGCATCGGAACGCGGCGGCCACTCTTCGGCTGAACTTGAAGATGGCGACGGAGTTGTTATTGCAGTTCGAGGAAATATTTGTCGAATGGATCAGTCGGACTTATTTCTTCGCGGTGAGGTGAATAGGTCAAGAAAGGCAAATCCGATAAACGTCCCTGATAGCGTTCTCGAGGGCATAGCAAAAGACGCGCTAGATAGGTATTCCAAAATATTCGGCGGTAAGGCGAATTTTCTGAGGCTACTAACAAAGGAAGCGCGACAGGACCTACCCCCAATTCTATCAAGGCAACTGGAAACATCGAGAAGAGTCCGTAGTGAGCTGGCTGGCCCACCTTTACGTTTTTTGTAAAGGTGGGAGGGGGCAAGTTCGGTGGGCGTCGTGCGAATCAATCAGTGTGGCGGGGCCAGAATCAAAATCCCGACGCGGGCAGCGTGAACTCCCCCTTTGCCACAAACCGCAAAGCCGAGATTGCCATTGCACTCCAAACCTGTCCCGTACGCTAGCGCGGTAACCCGTTCGCTCGACCCATTGGTGAACGTGCTGGCATAGCGCAACCCAGCTTTTTTCTTCATAATCGGCGCTATGGCTCTCATCGTTTTCCTGCGAGGCGTGAATGTTGGGGGACACAGAACGTTTCGCCCAAGCATCCTCGCAAGAGAACTAAGTGCCTATGATGTCGTGAACGTGGGTGCCGCAGGCACGTTTGTTGTTCGCAAACCTGGCTCTCGAGTTAAGTTCCAAGCTGAGTTGCTTCGGAAACTACCGTTCGAAGCCGAAGTTATGCTCTGCAACAGCCGCGATCTTATCCGGCTGGAGATGGAGAATCCCTTTGGAACTGAGCCGCCACGGTCTGATGTTGTTCGATTCGTGAGTATTTTGTCGAAAATCACCCGCGTCCGGCCACTTATCCCGATCACACTTCCTCCAGATGGGGAGTGGCTATTGCGAGTTATCGGATCAAGAGATCGATTCGTCTTCGGACTGTACCGTCGCCACATGAAAACGATCGGCTATCTTGGCCGGATCGATAAATTGTTCGGTGTACCGGTGACCACACGGAACTGGAACACAATAGTTGCGATAGTGCGAATTTTGAAAGGCGATGGGTAGGCCGCTGATCGTATGAGATGAGGTGTACACTTCCGAAATCTTATGTTGGAAGTGAAAAAACTCCGAAAACATATGGAGATGCAGTAACGGTCGATGGCGTCACTTTGCGCATAGCCGCAGGCGAGACTGTTGGATTGCTTGGGCCAAATGGCGCCGGAAAGACAACTACGGTGTCCATGATTGCAGGCCTGCTACGCCCAGATTCCGGAGAGGTCTACATTGAAGGACAGCTCTTGCGAGGAGACACTAATCCAGGCAAGCGAAAAATCGGTTTTGTTCCTCAAGACCTCGCGCTCTATGACGAGCTATCCGCCCGCGACAATCTTGAATTTTTCGGCGCTTTGTACGATCTCCGTGGCAAGGAGATGGCCCGAGCGATAGACGAAGCACTGGACCTAATAGGTCTCTCTGACCGGGCAAAGGATAAAGTTGCAACCTTTAGCGGCGGCATGAAACGGCGCCTAAACTTGGCCGCTGCTTTGCTGCATAACCCGGCAGTGTTGTTGCTTGACGAACCTACGGTTGGTGTCGATCCGCAAAGCCGGCATGCCATCTTCGATAACCTCGAGACCCTTAAGAAGCGCGGCAAGGCTCTGCTATACACAACACACTACATGGAAGAGGCGGAGCGGCCTGCGATCGCTTGATTATTATTGACCACGGAAAAGTGGTAGCCGATGACACTTTGCGCGTCCTCCATCGAATGATGCCCATCACCAACATTCTCGCGGTCGAGCTGGAGAATCCGCAACAAGTCGTCAGGGTGGAAGAAATTCGAACCATTCCCGGAGTTCAGTCAGCAGATTTGAAGGATGGATTGCTGCGGGTGGGCGTGCAGAACCTTTCGGCAGAAACACCCGCTGTTCTCGGCTGGCTAGCCACGCACGGCCATTCTTTTCGACATGTGGTAAGCGAGCGCCCCGACCTCGAGGCGGTTTTTCTTTCCCTCACAGGGAGGAGCTTGCGCGACTCATGATGGTGCCATTCGTAGCCTTGATCAAGAGAGATCTGCTGGTCTTTTTTGCGGACCGGCGAGCGGTACTTATGTCTCTGGTAGCGCCAATTGTCCTGGGCTCGTTTTTCGGCTACCTCTTCGGCGGACAAAGCGGCAAAACCGAGACCAGCCGCATTCAAATATTGATAATTGACGATGACGGCAGCGACATCTCGCGCGAACTTGGTGCGAAATTAGGCAGCGACAAAAATCTTGATGTAAAACCTTCGACGCTGGATGATGCCCGTGCCGCGGTCCGCAAAGGTAAGGCAACGCTCGCAATTGAGATACCGAAAAACTTTGGAGACAGTTCCGGTAAGGCTTTTTTCGGAAGATCGACTAAACCCTTGATTACCGTGCTACGTCTCACCACGTGGAATTGGACATGGTGCAAGGCATTCTTAACGGCGTTGTAATGCAGGTGGTCAGCAAGGAAATGTTCAGTGGCACCCGGGGACGCGAAATGATTGAGGAATCTTTGTCTGACCTCGATCGAAACACCACGCTGTCGCAGGCCGACAAGAATGCGTTACGAAGTCTTCTGCATGGAGTTGAGGCATGGAACGAGCGGCAAGAGAGCATTAAGTCTTCTGACCGTGAAGCCGGGGGCTTAACCATGCCTTATGAAACATCAGAAGAAGCCGTTACCTCCGGAAGTGGCGTCCAATACAACGGGTACGCCCATTCGTTCGCTGGAATGGGTGTTCAATTTGTTCTGTTCATGCGGCTCGACGTGGGAATGGGATTGTTGTTGCAGCGTCAACGCGGCTTATGGACCAGGTTGCGCGCAGCGCCTCTGTCGCGCGCTGTGTTGCTCGGCAGCAGGACGATCAGTGCTGCAATTATTGCCATCTTTATTCTGCTCGTGATTTTCAGTTTTGCCCGCCTGGTATTCGGTGTCCGGATTGAAGGCAGCATAGTCGGATTTTTGGGAGTCTGCCTGGCTTTTTCTCTTATGACGGCGGCTTTCGGACTGATGATAGCTGCGATCGGTAAAACGCCCGAAGCTACTCGAGGTGTTTCAATTCTGGCGACTTTGGTCATGGTCATGTTAGGGGGACCATGGGTCCCGACCTTCATCTTTCCGCTCTGGCTGCAGAAAATCACGGTTGTGGTGCCGACCCGCTGGGCCATGGATGGCTTAGACGCAATGGTTTGGCGCGGCCTTGGTTTCTCCGCCGCTATTTGGCCGACCTTTTTTGGTCTTTTTGCTGGTGTCGCCCTGGCTAGATTCCGCTGGGAAATTTGACGCGCATGTTTGAAGTATTCGCTGCGGTTCCAGCGAGCCAGTTCGGGGACTTCAATATCTTTGCTTACCTAAGAGACCCATCCGCGTCTAAGGCAACGATTCGATTAGGGCGCAATCTTGCCCCGGTGTGCGCGGCTGATCGGACACACAAGGGGGAACTCCCATGCACCGACTTCGTTCGCTTGCGTTGCTTTCAAGCGTTTTCATCTTGGTGAGTGCTTGCCAGGCTCAGACCGCCACCTCCGAAACCCTCATGCTCGACTTGCCCCGGCAGAGTCAGCGGGCTTCGGTATCCCAACGGATTGGTATTACCGACATCACCATCAAATATCATCGCCCACTGGCGAATGGACGCCAGATTTGGGGGAAGTTAGCCCCATATGGCAAGGTCTGGAGAGCGGGAGCTAACGAAAATACGACTATTACATTCAGCGATCCGGTCACCATTCAGGACAAGCCACTCGACAAGGGAACTTACGGCCTGCACATGATTCCTAACGAGAGCGAGTGGACGATAATCTTCTCTAAAAATGCCACTTCTTGGGGAAGCTTCACTTACAAACCGGAGGAGGACGCGCTGCGCGTCGAGGTGAAACCGCAAACGAGCGAGTTACATGATGCGCTGGCCTACGATTTCGACGAGCTGAAGCCAGACTCGGCTGTGGTCACGATGCGTTGGGAGAAGATTGCTGTGCCGTTCAAAGTTGCCGTCAACGTCAACGATGTTGTGCTGGCCAGCCTTCCGAAGCAAATGCGCGGATACGCCCAGTACTACTGGGAGGGACAGGACGATGCGGCCGGCTATCTCCTAGCGAATAAGACCCATCTGGACGAGGCCCTGAAATATGAAGACCAGTCAATTCAAAATGAAGAGCGCTTCGACAATTTGCTGAACAAGTCGCGAATCCTGGAGGCTATGGGCCGCCATCAAGAAGCCACTCCGTTCCGCGATAAGGCGCTGGGGATGGCTAGTGCGTTGCAACTCTACGTTTACGGACGGCAACTGCAAGGCGACAAGAAACAGGACGAGGCTCTGGCGATATTCCGATCTAACGCAAAGAAGTTTCCTGATGACTGGACCTCTCATTTGGGCATGGCCCGCGTTTACAGCGCTCAGAAAGATTTCGACAATGCGATAAAAGAATTGAACCTTGCGCTGAAGACGGCTCCAGAGCCCAATAAGCCCTCTCTTGAAAACTATGTACAGCGCCTGAAGACAAAGGACGACATTAACCACTAGGCGATCGCTCCAACCCTCATAAAATGCCAAGGCCGTGGATGAGGGATGACGGCTGCGTTTGTTGTCCTGCGGTTAATCGCAGTAACACTGCCGACAATAGATCTCCTCATCTTCGGGAGCAGGCTGGACAAAATGGTTGAGTGACGCCTCACCCGAGACGCGAAAGTAACAGGTTTTCATTTGAAATTTATGACCTTGAAGAAACGGTTTTTGAGCATCTGATCTCGCTTTCGCAGATGCCAGAGACTGGCGCAGGTCAGGAGCCAGAACAAAGTGGAAAGAGTCAATACCATCCATACGTTGTGTTGAGGTAGGAGCTTCCAAGTCACCAAAGCGAAGATAAATAGTCCGACACTTCCAATCGCTGATCCGGCAGCATCTGCGCTCGCCGCTTGCCTGCCGCGATTAGTGCCGTTCAGTCCCAGCTTTTCCTTTCTCTGCCTCTCATGTTTATCTATCAGAGTTGCGCTGGCGGGAAAAATTGCCGGGCATGCAAGAAACAATCCTCCTAGCGCCGGGCCGTATTTTGCCGCAATGATGCCAGCCAGGGCAGTAACACTACCTCCGAATACAAATCGGATAGCATACTCGTGCCATTTCGTTCTACCCAGGGCCGCCAAATCAACATCGATTCTCATATCGCCTTTTAGTTGAGCCAGATTCGCCAGAAGCCCAACGCAACACGAAACCAAACCGGAACTGCCGCAGTTGCGGCCAAAAAAACATTCAGCTTGTGGTGCATCAGGACCCAGCTAACACAGGAAGCATAGATGAAAAACGCAAGTGCTCCGGCAATCATTGAGTGTGATTCCGTGGTCGCGTAGGAAGTAGTTTTGTCGGCGATGGTGAGACTCAGGGTAGCCAGAGCGACGGCGGGGGCCGCTCCAAACAATCCGGCAAAACTCTTGGGCCTGAACAGGTCTCCCAAGGCAGCGAATAAGGAAACGACTGCGCCCCCAACTAAAAATCTTATTAGAATCTCTTTCATCGGCTCGTCATATGGCTGCTTACTTTAGGCTCCTCTTAAGAAGCCTTAGCGCTTGGCGCGGGCCCTTTCTGCCGAGTACCTTAAACCTTTTACCTCTTTCCTCGTTATAGTTGACGAAGAACTTCTCGATTTCGTCGAGCATATTGTCATTCAGATCTTTAAGACTGTTCACATCGGCGTAGTCACGACTATTGGCCGCCACTGCAATCAGCCGGTCGTTACGTACCGTCTCCTTATCTTCTGTCTGTTCTGCCTCGATAACCCCAAGGAGTCTGGTGGGGACAACGCAACCGGTGAAAACTGGCAAGTCCATAACAACCATTACATCCTCTGGGTCACCGTCTGCCGCTCTGGTTCCAGGCACAAATCCAAACGCGTGCGGAAACATCATGCCCTGCGGTAACACACCGGCGAGGGTGTATGTGCCAATCTTCTCGTCAAATTTGAATTTGTTGCGGCTGCCCATGGGTGTTTCGATGACTGCGTAGGTCACGTCTGGATCTTTCGACTTGAAAGGTTTGAGTTTAATGGGATCAAAGTTTCCAGTTTTCGATTTAGCCATAGCTTTAAACACTCTCTTGAAATTCTGCAAC
>JBEEGK010000011.1:0-6388 GCA_041166845.1 Acidobacteriaceae bacterium | reverse complement strand
CGAGGGGTTGCGACATCTCGAAGCCGGACAGTTTCTGGGTGTCGTCTCTGACATGCGCACGCCGGGTGGGGTGGACGGCGCCGACGTCCACGCTTGGGTCGCCAAACATCGTCCTGAACTGGCTTCCCGAATTGTATTTATCACGGGGGACATCGCTAACGAGGAAACCGTTGCTACCTTGCAAAAGACCGGCGCTCCCTGCATCGAGAAGCCATTTCGAGTTCAGCAATTCATCTCAGTTGTGGAGCAAACCATGGGTAGATCCCAGTGAGCGACGAAATCCGCATACGTCTCTTGATCGTTGACGACGAGCAGAGCATTCGCAGGCTGTGCATGACAGTCGGCGAGGCGCTGGGCTTCTCATGTCTGGAGGCTGAGGACGGCGAAGCCGCGCTGGCTTTGCTGGAGGAGCAGCCTGCCCACGTCATTCTGACCGATATGGTCATGCCCAATATGTCGGGATTGGAGTTTCTGGAGAAAGTAAAAAAACTGTTTCCTCGCACGGAAGTTGCAGTCATGACCGGACATGGCTCGGTCGAGACCGCGGTCCAGGCGATGAAGCTGGGGGCTTACGATTACATCAGCAAACCATTTTTTCCACTGGAAGAGTTGCGGCTATTTCTCCGGCGCATGGCTGAGAAAATTCGCCTCGTCGAAGAGAACCAATTTCTGCGTGATCGTGTGGATAGCGAAACCGAACTTCATGGAATTGTGGGCGCTTCCTCAAAAATTCAAGACGTGTTGCGAATGATTTCCCGCCTGAAAGACACGCGCACGCCGGTGCTTATCGCGGGTGAAAGCGGTACCGGAAAAGAACTGGTGGCGAGGGCTATTCACTTTAGGGGCTCCTTCGCTAACCGTCCCTTTGTTGCGGTTGATTGCGGGTCGCTTGTCCCAACGCTGATCGAGAGTGAGTTGTTCGGGTACGAGAAGGGCGCCTTCACTGGCGCGATGAGATCAAAGCCGGGACTGTTTCAGTCAGCGAGCGGAGGCACGATCTTCCTCGATGAGATCGGAGAATTGCCACTCGAGATGCAAGCGAAATTACTACGCGTCTTGCAGGAGAAAGAAGTTCGTCCGGTGGGCAGCAATCAGAAAATAAAAGTGGATGTGCGCGTGGTCGCCGCCACCAATCGTGATCTGGAAAAAGAATATCGTGACGGGACGTTTCGCAAAGACCTCTACTTCCGGCTGAACGTTGTGACGGTACACCTGCCCAGCCTGCGCGAGCGGCGTTCGGACATTCCCATGCTGGCGCACTGGTTCCTCGAGCGCTATGCGCCGGGAGAGTCCGTTCAAATCACGCATCCGGCCATGAAGTCACTTTTGCAATACGATTGGCCCGGTAATGTCCGGGAGCTGGAAAATTGTATTGAACGGGCAGTCGCTCTTGGTGACCACCGCATTATTGATATTGCCGATCTTCCGCCGTCTATCGCCTCGGACACCGCCGAAATTCAAGCGGTCGCGGCTGTCCATTCAACCTCGTTGAGCACCACCGACTTGGAAGATATTGAGCGATCCACTATTCAGCGCGTGTTCGAGCAGGTGAAAGGAGACAAAATCCTCGCGGGGAAGATGCTGGGCATTAGCCGCGCCACACTTTATCGCAAGCTAAAACGCTATAACATTGGAGTCCCGAACCACCTGATGAGCAGCAGCCATTCTCTGCAATAGTCCCTTCGCGTCCAATCGCATGAGACGCAGTGTCACATTGAGACGCTAGTCTCGCAAATTTCTTCTCAGCCGATCTTGATCCGTCCCTTCATGGTTTTATTTCAATACTTTAGAGTTCCCGTCACAAGGATGACTTTGGCCTTAATCGTGCTTCTCCATCTGCATACGGTCGGGGACCTGAGTGATTGCTAACCGGCGGACTTAGGACCCGGGCCAGATCGTTTTTTCGATCGAGGTAATTGTGCCCAAAGAGGCTACAGCCCCGGCACGTTCAGGGCGCGAACTATCATCCGCCAAACTGGCGAAGTTCTTTCCTGAAGCGTCTCCGGTCCGCATACCTGTTCGCCTGACCAAAATGGGAGGCGGACAGGAACCTTTTTCCGAACGTACAGTCATCGAATTTGGCACTCCGAGAGAAGTGCTATTTGTCTCCAGCCTTCCCCTGGAATTCGCCGATATCCTGCGATTGCAAAATTCGGACGGGACTCTCGACGCCCTAGCTTCCGTCGTGGCCGTTGAATACAGCGAGGGATGCACTGCGGTAGCCGCTCGCTTTACCCAAAAAGTGTTGAACTGGATCGTGAAATCATGACATTAGATTCTCAAGCGACAAATGCCGAAACTCTTGCCGCGGAATGGCGTCGCGGTCGCGTGCTGTATCCGCTATATGCAGCTCTGGCCCGCGAATGCGTTATAGACTTGCCCGCTTGTAGCGATTTGCAAGCAGGGAGCGACAATCCCTCGGAGGAAGCGCAGGCGCAGGCACGGCAATGGTTCCTCGACGTGGACGTTCGCATACAGGTCCATCAGTTGCGTCAGTTTTTGCAGACTACCAATCTGACCAGTGACGCGGGACTCAGCGCGCTTCTTCTGCATCACCTTGGCAAGCAAAGCCACAGCGACACCGATCGCGACAAAATTGATTTTCTGCTAGTCCAATATTTTTCTCATTGCGCGCCTTCACGCCTGGAAGATGCAGACGTTGATTTGCAATATGTAGCCCAGGTGCTTGAGCCCGTTCTCGGGACGATTGAAGTTTCGCTTCCCGAATCGCTCACAGAACTCGACAACCTTATCGGGCGCGCCAATGCGAGCCACAGCCTCAATGAATTATTCACCAGCCGGACACTGGAAGAAGGCCGGGCTCTCAAAGTGGCAGCCCAGCAGGATTATTTTGCTCCGGCAGCGATGGTGGCCTTTACCCGCTTCAGCTTTTTAATGCGCCGAGTATTTTTTCGCCTGATGCACCAAGACCTCAACGCCATCCTGGATGGTCTGAGGGAGTTGGACCATCGTGGCATCGTTACCCTCGACTGTCGCAAGGCGCAGTTCTCCGCTAATGAACCAATCGCCCGCCTGCGTTTGATCTGCCAGTCCTGGAAGGTCATGTTTCATGCAGAATATTCATCCGGCCAGCCGCTTTGTATTCTGGTGGATCTCCGGACCGCGGTAGACGCCGCTCTTCAACAAACAGATGAAGGACATGTAGTGAGCCAGCAAGTAAATCATGAAGGCTCGGATACCGACGAAAGCAGTGCCACCGAAGACAAACAGGAGTCCGGCAGTGAGGCGGAGTCGAAAGCTCAAGCCGCAGCGGCAGGCGCGGAGTTTACCGTGGCTGAGTCAGTCGAACCAGAGTTTGAAGTCTCGAGCCCGTCGGAGTGGGAACAAGAAGATGGCGGTAATTCCTAGACGCCGGCGCAACTCCTACTGACCAACTCACGGAGACAAGCAACTTGGACCAGCCCAGTGTTTTAATCATTTCGGATGATGCCGAGTTCTCGCGCTCGGTGGCGGCCCGCTGGCAGTGTGAACGAACTGTGCCCGCGTTCACCCTCATGGGCGGCGAGCTTTGTCCAAGACTGAATTCAGAAGCCTTTGATTTTGCGATTGTGGGCGCAACCCAGCCTGAAGTTCTTGAGCAACTGATTCCGGTGTTGACAGGTTCGGGCAAGCCCGTTCTCTACGTTCAACCCACGACACAATCAGCGGGGGACCACTTCAGAGGCATCAAAATCCTGCGACAGGAAGAGGGCTGGCTGGATACTCTGCTGCTCATAGGACCTGAGATTTTACGGCGGTGCGAGGCGGTAGGCCGCGCCCAGCGCCTGGAACAAACGAATTTGTTGTTGCAACGACAGGCTACACTGGGCCGCTACATTGGGGATATGCGGCACACCTTGAATAACGCGCTGACCTCAATCTTGGGGAATGCGGAATTGTTACTGCTCGAACCCGGATCGCTGAAGGCGGATTTACGCTCACAGATTGACACAATCCGAAACATGGCTTTGCGGATGCACGAAGTATTGCAGCGGTTCTCTTCGCTAGACAACGAGCTGAAATTAATCGAAAAACAGGGTGAGCAAGACAAGAACGCCAAAGCCAGGGCAGCTGCAGGCGGCTAAGCTGTAATCATAAAATTAAGCAAATAGAAATTCTTTGGTTCGCAGTTCTTTGACCATGTCTCTCAGCTTTGCCGCTTTTTCAAACTCAAAGCGTTTTGCGGCCTCGCGCATGTCGCTTTCCAGTTTGACGATGTAGGCGTCCAGATCTTCCTGCGACTTGAATTCCGGAATGCCTGCGCTTTCGCCTCCCGTCAAGTCGGTATAGTCCGCTTCGATGATACCGACCAGAGTCATGTCCAGCGGGCGAACGATGGATTCGGGCGTGATCCCGTGTTCCTGGTTGTAAGCCTCCTGAATGGCGCGACGGCGATCGGTCTCATTGATTGCCTTCTTCATGGAATCTGTCATGCGATCGGCGTAGAGGAGCGCGCGGCCGTTGAGATTCCGCGCGCACCGCCCGATAGTTTGAATCAGCGATCCGGCCGAGCGCAGGAAGCCTTCCTTGTCCGCATCGAGGATTGCTACCAGTGACACTTCAGGCAGATCGAGACCTTCCCGCAGCAAGTTGATTCCGATCAGTACGTCAAACTCGCCTTTGCGCAAGTCGCGCAGAATCTTTACACGTTCCAGAGTCTCGATTTCGGAGTGCATGTACCGGCATTTCACCCCCACCTCGCTGTAATATTCCGCGAGATCTTCCGCCATGCGTTTCGTGAGAGTCGTTACCAGCACTCTTTCGCCACGCGAGACGCGTCCGCGGATTTCGTGCAGCAGGTCGTCAATTTGTCCCTTGACGGGGCGAATTTCCACGGGAGGATCCACCAATCCCGTTGGTCGTATGATCTGCTCCACCACCACGCCAGCAGATTTTGTAAGCTCATACGGGCCGGGAGTGGCGGAGACATAAATCATCTGACCCATGCGGTGCTCGAACTCATCGAATGTCAGCGGACGATTATCCAATGCAGATGGGAGCCGAAAGCCGTACTCAACCAGAGTTTCCTTGCGCGAACGGTCGCCGTGATACATGCCATGCAACTGCGGCACCGTCTGGTGAGATTCATCAATGAACATCAGGTAATCGCGTGGAAAATAATCGAGCAGCGTTGGCGGCGGCTCACCGGGCATTCGTCCCGTGAAATGCCGCGAATAATTTTCGATGCCGTGACAGTAGCCGACCGACCTGATCATCTCGAGGTCGAACATAGTGCGCTGATGCACGCGCTGCGCCTCTACTACGTGTCCTTGCTTTTCGAGTTCAGCCTCCCACCAGATCAATTCCTGCCTGATCGAATCCGATGCCTTTACTTTCGTCTCAGGCTTCATCACGTAGTGCGTCTTCGGATAAATAGGTAGCCGCATGTATTTCTGTTTCACGGTACCGAACAGGGGGTCAATCTGCGAAAGAGACTCCACTTCATCCCCGAATAACTCGACGCGGTAGGCCATATCGTCGTAGGTGGGGAATATCTCAATTACATCGCCACGCACGCGGAAGGTTCCGCGTCGAAAGTCGCCGTCAGTTCTCTCGTAAAGAATTTCCACCAGCTTGCGAGTGATGTCCTCGCGTTTGATTTTCTGGCCTTTTTCCAGGAAAAGCAGCATGCCGTAATAGGCTTCCGGAGATCCCAATCCATAAATGCAACTTACTGACGAAACAATCAGGCAGTCTCTTCTCTCAAACAGCGAGCGCGTTGCAGAGAGCCGCAGCTTGTCTAACTCGTCATTGATCGTGGATTCTTTTTCGATGTAAAGATCGGCGGCAGGAACGTAGGCCTCGGGCTGGTAATAATCGTAGTAGGAAACGAAATATTCGATTGCGTTGTGCGGGAAAAAATTCTTGAACTCGTGATAAAGCTGTGCCGCCAGCGTCTTGTTATGCGCCATGACAATAGTGGGACGATTCAGTTGCTCAATCACCTTCGCCATGGTGTACGTCTTGACCGAGCCCGTCACTCCCAGCAAAACCTGGTGCTGTTCCTTCTCAAACAGGCCTCTGCAGAGCGCTTCGATGGCAGTGCCTTGATCGCCCTGGGGGGTGTAAT
The DNA here is from genome assembly GCA_041166845.1 of Acidobacteriaceae bacterium. Classification (GTDB taxonomy): domain Bacteria; phylum Acidobacteriota; class Terriglobia; order Terriglobales; family Acidobacteriaceae; genus JALYIM01. Next base: position 318 of record JBEEGK010000011.1, on the reverse strand, counting down.
CGCTGACTAATTTAAAATCCATTTACCGCACAGACTCCTACAGAAGGGAATATTGCCGGATGGGCATCTCTCTATTATAACTTCGATGGAAACAGGAACGCGGTTGCCAGCGCGCTGGGCCGTAGAAACCCCAGCCTTCGCAAAAACGCCGAAAGGCTGGGCCACCCGCCATTTGAGGTCAAGCTTGAGGAGTGAAAATGGATAGGGATTTCTTGTTTGCAGTCGCACAGAACGAAAGACGGGAGGATCGATTCCCAAAGGCGATATCCTAGCCGGTATCCGCAGTGATGACAGTGAGCTTGCGGGAGCCATCTACGA
>JBEEGK010000010.1:0-5975 GCA_041166845.1 Acidobacteriaceae bacterium | reverse complement strand
CCTCAAGTCCCGGTGATAGCGAAGAAAATCGCGAAAAAAGCGTCCGGCAACTTTTGTCCGCTCAGTTCCTCTGCAATTTGCGAGACGGTCAGCTGCCGTGCGTAAACCTCCTAGCGAAAACTTGCCTTGCTGCTCGATGAGCTTTTGGACGCGCTCTCGCTCTTCGCGCATGACCAGGCTGTTTTTCAACTGTTGAGCACTCACGAGCGTGGAGTACTCAGCCAGCAGCGGCACAGCCTCGTACGAGGCCGCGATCAGTTCCATTACGTTTTCCTGCTCCAGCAGGTCTAACCAGGCGACGAGACGCGCCTTTTGTGAGCGGCCTTTCAGCGTGGCATCGTCGTCATTACCGCTGCCCAGCAGCTCGTGGGCATTCTCCGGCACATTGAGCCAGCCATCCCATGTGCGATCATTTTCCACGGCCGTCTCTACCGCCAGGGATTGCAAGAAATCAATGGCAATGCGGCGGACGTTCGCAAAGCCGTCCGGATCACGCTCGGAATTTCCCAACATCACGTAGTGTTCGGCATTGAGGTGAGCGTCCTGGCCGTCGTCCGTGAAGATCAGTGGATTTAGAAAAAGTTGGTATTCCGCGTCCCGCTCGTTGCCAAACAGCGATCGCCGCATGCGCGCCAACGTCTCTTTTTCAATCTCGCGCAGGGTGCGAAATATTTCTTGTCCGGTTTGCCGCAAAATTTTCCGCTTGGAAACCTGAAATGCCGCCACCCGGTCTCTGAACTCCAACGACTTTTGCTGGCGTACGCCATCGAGCAGCGTGAGATTGGTGCGGCAACGCTCGAGCACTTGCACATATTGAACGCTTATTTCAGCCCGGAGAAATTTCAAAATCGCCGAGCGTCCCAGCAAATCTATTTGAATGTTGCGAGCGTCCTTGGCCTGGTTCAACGAAGCCAGGTGGATCGCGGACAGCAGAGGTTTCAGCTCCGGAGGTTCCGGCTGAGTCCGAGGCTTCAGCGACATGCTGGGGGCGACAAAACGATTAGGCGATGGTACGGCAGGCTTTTCCGCCGCCGCCAGCAATCCTTCCAAATTTCCGGCGCGGACGATCAGGCGCGTGATCTGAAAGCGCGCCTGCTGGGCAAACTTTGGACTGAGGTATACGTCGTGGCGGAGGTTATCAACCCCAAGTTGCAGCCCGCTTAATGAAAGCTCGGGACTATAACTGCAAAGCAGCGGAGGCAAAAGCTCTTCCGATGATTGGCCGAGCCTGAAAATGGGGATTCGAGGCATGGAACGGCGTGCTTCTCCTTACCGAGAACCGGCCGCTGACTCTTCGAAGCCCAGCCTGGCAAGCATGCCGTTGACTAGCATGCGTTTCTCGGGAGCTAAATTTCTTCAATTTGAGAAAGCGTATCACGGGGAAACGAGCGTCCAATGTTACTCAAGTCACGCTCGCGGAGCAGGTTTGCGGGAACTCGGCTGGTGAGCCAAACTTTCCATTTCAAAAGGGAGATTACGTAAAGACTATTGCTTCGTATCCAGCGGGCGTTTGGCTTTTTCGAAAAACTCGTTCTGCAATTGCAAGCTCGTTTTGTCTGCCTTGACTGCGCGGATCGCAGTAACGATTGCGGTTGACCAGTTGCTCATTTTAAAGTCGCCCAGTTCTTTAGTTGCCGCCGAACCGTCTCCTGAATAGTGATAAGGGAAGCGCGCATACCACCAGATCGCGGTGTAAAGAGTCTCGGGCAGTTTCAGGCGAGACTGGTCGGCCCCCGACTGCTTGTTCGCGCGATCCATCTGTACAAGGTTAGGATTTGTGATCATCATCGCGGAGGTCTCGGACTCTCCCGCATGCATATCTATGGAGGTCTTTTTTGCAGGTCCGCCAGGCGGAAGGTCAACTAAACCCAAAATGTAAACGACATAGTCATGTTGCTTTTCGAGTTGGGTCTGCGCAAAGAAAGGCAGAAGACTTTCATTTCCTCCGTGGCCATTTACGATCACAACCTTCTTGCAACCGTTGCGGGCCATTTCATCTGTCGTCTCCTGTAACAGTTCCAATTGGAGATGGGTGCTGTAGGCCATCGTCCCAGGCTCGTGCCGGGCCTCGAAAATTTGTCCAAAATAATATTCCGGAAAGACGATCGCATATTCCTGCTCCACGGCGTGCAGGGCGGCATAGCGCACGTTAAGAAGATCTGTACCCAGGGGAAGGTGCGGCCCATGCTTCTCCAGTATTCCGAACGGCAGCAGGCATGTGCCTTGCGACGACTGAATGCCGGAAGTGAAATCATCCGCAGTCAACTCTTCCCAACGCGCAGAAAGCTTTGTCTGAGCCGAAATTCCAACCTGAAGGAATAAAGTGCAGAACACAAGATAGAGAGCGGCCCGAAATGCAGGCTTATGAAATAAATTTGTCAGTTTACGCATGAGGTCTCCGGACGCGCAGTTTAGCATTTTGGGGAAGATTCCCGCCACGCTGGTTTCCGTTCGGCATCAACGTCCCAGAAATCATTTTCTCGTTACCGATGTAACCTCGTGGCCGCTCCCAATCACGCTATCATTTCTGTATGACGAGGCGTTTATGAAGAAATTAAAATTCGTGGTTTCCCTCACTACGAACGATAACGATTACCAGATGGAGCAATCCGTCTCGGCACAAGAGGCAGCCAAGCGGCTTAACGCCGACATTCAAGTCATTTATGCTGACAATGACAGCATTGCACAAAGCCAGCAACTGCTAAAGATCATTCAGTCTGACGCCAACAGCCATCCTGATGGAATTTTGCTTGAACCGGTGGGCGCGACAGCTCTGCCGCAGGTGGCGCTGGCTGCGGCGCGCGCTGGCATTGGGTGGGGAATATTAAATCGCGATGTTGATTACATTTCTGACCTGCGTAAATCGTTTCGCATTCCTGCCTTTTGCATCAGTTCGGACCATCTGGAGATTGGGCGAATTCAAGGTCGCCAGTTTGCAGCCCTATTGCCGAAAGGCGGTGCGGTGCTCTATATCCAAGGTCCTTCGGAAAATTCGGCGAGCAAAGAACGCAGCGCCGGAATGTATGAGACCAAACCTTCGAACGTCGAAGTCAAATTGCTGAGAGGAAATTGGACCGAGGCCAGCGCTCATAAGGCCGTCACCGCGTGGCTGCGCCTTTCCACTTCGCAGCGCACGCACATGGATTTGATCGCTGCGCAAGACGACTCCATGGCCGTGGGAGCAAAAAAAGCATTCCAGGAAATTGCCGACAACAAACTTCGCGATCACTGGCTAGGCATTCCTTATATTGGTGTGGATGGATTGCCCAAGACTGGCCAGGCCTGGGTGCGAAGAGGATTGCTCACTGCCACAATCGTAGTACCGCCGAACAGCGGAAAAGCTTTGGAGCTGATGGTCCGAGCTCTGCAATCTGGCACCCTGCCTCCGGAACGCAGTTCGCATCCGTCGCATTCCTTTCCTGCCCTGGACGCGCTAGGCGTAGCGCAGGCAGAAAAAGTCCATATCTTCTCTAGATAAGCAAAACAGTGGGCACCTTACTCAAGCCATCTTTATGGTTTGGGTTGGGCCATCACTTGGGTGGAACCGTCAGGTGCCCATTTTTCAAAACAACCACGAATTCTCTCAGTTGCCGCCGCCGTTGTTCCATTTCAGCAGCGTCCGTCTTCGTCAGCTGCTCGTAGATCTTAAATTCTTCCAGCGCCTTAGATGTGTCTCCCGTTTGCTTATATGTGCGCCCAAGTCGGTAGTGCGCTTCCTCTAACTTCGGATTCGCAGCAATCGCTTTTTGGTACTCCTGAATTGCGTTCGTGGTATCGCCACGATTGGAATACAAGATTCCGAGCTGCACATGGGCGGCGGCAAAACTGGAATCAATTTTCAAGGCGTTGTGCAGCAAAGGTTCGATCTGTTTCCCTGCAGCTGAAGGTCGTTGGATCACCGCTCGCCTCGAAAGAACGAGCGCATAGTAATAATTCGCGAAAGCATTTGCGGGTCGATCGTGCGCAAATCGTGCGAGTTTCTGCTCGACACAAGCGATTTGTCCGGTCGAGGCCTCTGCCATCTTTCCCAGAAACATATAAGGAGCAGAATACGAAGGCTCGAGATCGGATGCTTCGCAAAGGCGCCGAGCGGCTTCTTCATAAGAGCCACTGGCGTGAAGGGCAGCGCCAAGTCCGGTCAACATTCTAGCGGAGCCCGGATGCGCCCTCGATCCTTTCGTAAAAACTTCCACAGCCGGAGCGATTGCGCGATGAAGGAGCAGTTCCGTTCCCCATGCAAAATAATTTTGCTCGCTCGCATCTATACGGGCCGCCTGCTCGTATTCGGCGATTGCTGTCAGGGGATCGTCAATCCGCTCTGCGAGATCACCCAGCGAACGGTGCGCATCAGCGCTTCGTGCTCCAGGTTGCATCTTCCGTACTTGCTCCCGAGCCCGAAGCGAATCTCCGCTTTCTTTGTAAGCAACCGCCAGATCGCGCGCGTTGGCAAAATCTTCTGGATTGAGCCGGTAAGCGGACGAAAGTAAGGGGATGGCCTCGCGATATTTTCGATTACGAAGATAAGATTCCGCCATCCGCCGATTAGAACCGAAATCATCCGGTGTCCTGGCCAGCGCTTCTCGCAGGGAAGTCTCGGACTCGCCGCTTCGTGAAGGTTCAGATGTTGTCCGGCTCGAAGGGCCAGAGTTCAGGGCTGCGGTATCTCTGGCGAGATCTTCGCTGGTGCGTGCCCTGACATCAGATCCGTGTCCTCCGGTCGCCGTCCAGTCACTCACGCCCGCAACCGTGAAACTCGGCTTATCTTCAAGTTGAAGTTGGATCCCGCTATTTCTGGCGGCGGAAGATGCGAGCTTGAGAATCAGATGGATTCGTTTTCTCTGACCCGCGACTACAACCAGGGAGCCAATAACAGCGGAGTCGTATCCAGGTTTCTCCACCTTGACGCTATAGGTCCCTGAACTTGTCAATCGAAAAACATATGTGCCGTCCTTGGCCGTCTTAGTCTCCACGTGGTTTGAATGTTTTTGGTCGCTCAAAAAAACGGACGCATCCGCAACTGGTTCGCCGCTCGCCCCCTGCACTAGACCTTCAATCGTGGTATTTACTTGCGTCGGAGAATCGGGACTCTGCGCGAAAACTGCGATTCCAATCCCATTTATCAGAAGTGAAACCCCAACAAAGACCAAGATTGAATTTTTCCAGCCGTGCATACTCTTATCCGCTTGCCCTATTGGCCATCAGAAACGAACTCTTCCTAAGCCGCCAAAGCACAATATACCCCGTAATTTGCTCTGACAATCCTGCAGAAACCATATGGAGTGGACCACAAAGATGGACATCGGAGTTATATCTCGAGTCGCAATCCACTTGGAATGACAGCACAGTTTTTACTGGGTGGAGAAATCGAGAACCGCTTCTTACTCAAACGTGAACACTGGATCGATCCAGTTACTTCAATATTTGGGCTTGTCAGTGCATTCGCGATCGCGATCTCCGTACTCGCACAGAACCCGGCCTACTAGCTCGATCCCAATTGAAAGTTCCGGAAAGCGCTGTCGCGGTTCAGAATTCCTTAGCGCAAAGGCTTGAGACCGCCAAGGGAGGTAAGAAGCTCTTCCTTCGAAACTGTACTGAATGTCACGGTAAAGATGGAGCAGGTCTTCCCAAAAAACATTCCGCCGATTTTCGACTTTCGGCAGTGCAGGACTAATCTGATGGCGCTCTGTTTTGGAAAATTACGAATGGAAACACAGACCGGGGAATACCGTCGTTCAGCAAGCTTCCGGAAGCGCAAAGATGGCAGTTGGTGCTTAACCTGCGAACGCTGCAAACAGCACCAACTGCTCTTAAGCCGGATTAGAGTGGCAAAACTATCAGTCCGCGGCTGCCGCACTGCTCGCTGGCGTAATCCATTTCGTCCCGATTCGCATACCGTAAAACGAGCGGTACACGAAGAAGAACGAGACCAGGAAAAATGCCAAAGCCAATCCGTGAGCGAACAGACTCCCTGCCTG
>JBEEGK010000009.1:0-2743 GCA_041166845.1 Acidobacteriaceae bacterium | reverse complement strand
GCTAAGCCCGATCCCGCCCCTGATGACGGAAGCAGTCAAGTTGATGAAATACAGCATTAAAGAGATGCCGGGCCTGACGCTTAAAGCTTCCGCGCAACATGGCCGTGTTCGCTTTGGGCAGGGATGTCCGGTAGGAGCCGTGCTGGAAGACTACAACCTTCTGCGACGCTGTTTGTTCATGTTGGCGCAAGAAAATCAGCACCACATGGACACCACACTGCTCATTCACGACCTTGCCCAACTGGGAGAAGTCCTAGACCTGCAATCGCAAAGTGCGATTAAAACCTATCTGGCACACGCCTAAAGCACGCCGTCGCTATAACTTTGGAGTAGCGATCAGCAAAGCAACCGGGAAATCTGCCAGCAGGCGTGAAACTTGAAGAGCCGGTCGGTCGGCGGCACGGTCGGGGCGCACACCTTCGCAGGTAAATACATTTTCAAATTCCATGCCTTCAAGTTCTGCCGACAGTTCCACGCGCGTGTCGCCCCACACCACGGGATCGCTCGGCGATTTCGTTCCCTCCCCTAGCAACTGCGCGGACAACCTGGGAACAATAACCAGAACCGTTAATTTTTGCTGGCTGCGGGCATATGCGACGAGATGCTTTGCCTTGGCTCCATGAACATTCAGGGGAGTGAGTGCGCCTTCCTGAAACAATGCTGGATGCGCCTTCCGCAGTTGCAGACCCTTCCACGTGAGATACAACTTGAGTCGGCCATCGCTCACATTGCCCGTGAGCGATTTCACGTGATCTTTAATTTTGCTTTTATCCCCTGACTGCCCTCCCCAGGTTTGTAATTCCTTAAGTTCCTGTTGCCTGCGAGAATAGTCAACGGGACGACGGTTATCGGGGTCAACCAGGCTGAAATCCCACAGTTCCTGGCCTTGATAAATGTCAGGCACCCCCGGCGCGGTCAACTTGATCAGAGTCTGCGAGAGGCTGTTGAACCTTCCGATTCGGGACACGTGTTCCTGAAACGGCAGAAAGTCCTGAAGAAATTCGCGATTGTCGGAGGCAAGCACTGCCTCCGTGAATCCGGTCAAGGCGGCTTCGTATTCGGCATTTTGATTGGCCCATCCCGTCTTCTCTTTCGCCTCGCGCGCGGCCTTCAGCATGTACTGCTGCATTCGCTCAGAAAATAAGGGGTCAGTATCAAGCTCGCCCGCTAGCGGCCAGGCGCCGATCAAGGTCTGGTAAAGCAAATACTCATCGTTACGCGAGGGTGCTTCAACATCCGCGACCAGCACTTTTTTGTTTTGATTTAACTCACGCCAGCGCCGGATTCGCTTGCGCCATAAGATGGGAATCTCGGAAAGCACATTGATTCTTGCCCGCACATCTTCGGCGCGCTTGGTGTCATGGGTAGATGTATCGAGCATGGTGTGCGGCCACGATTTCGCCTGCTCTTGCATCTTGCTGTAGAAGGTTTCAGGCTGCACGCCAAAACGTCGGGGATCGCCACCCACTTCATTCAGCGAGGTCAATCGATGATAGCGATAGAAACTTGTGTCTTCCAAACCCTTGGCCATGACGGCGCTGGTAAATTGCTGGAATTTCATTGCGAATCCGGTGATAGCTTTTGCGTAAGCCTTTCCCTGCCCTTCGGTAGCACGGCGAGTGAGCAACACATCGCGGAGGAACTCGAACACAGTCGGATCATTGCCGGCGCCCTGCTGCTGCGCGCATTCCACTGCGCCCTCGATGTAAGACCGGTCCGTTTCAGAAACGTGCCCGGGAGAGATGTAAGTCCGATAAACCGGAAAACATGCAACCACGCGGCTGATGGCCTCCCGCAGGCTGTTCACGGTGAAGTCGCAGGTATGACGATTTGCGAGTGCGATTCGACTGAGCAGATTTGCGAGCACCGTTAACTCGCTGGCGAGAGAGGTGTGCATCACGATCTTTTTGCTGCGATAGAGGAGCGTATCGAAATTGACCCGGTGCCCGACGAAGGCGCGGTAGATGCGGTCCATTTTCCCGATGGATTCCGGATCAACAAATAGTCCGTTTAAGAGATTTACGAACTCATATCCGGTCGTGCCAAACACCGGCCAGTCTTTGCATAACTGCTCGTCCCCGCTCAGAATTTTCTCGATCACAACGTACAGACTTTTTGAGCCGCAATCCTCCTCTACCTTGCCGGACTGCACGCTGCACTGCAACCGGCGGAAGTATTGCGCGGGATCGTAGAGGCCATCCGGGTGGTCAATGCGAAGGCCATCCAGCACTCCGGTGCGCAGCAACTCGAAGACGAAGCGGTGCGTGACCTCGAAGACCTGCTCGTTTTCCATGCGCAACCCCGCCAAATCGTTGATGTCGAAAAAGCGGCGGTAGTTGATGTCATCCGCGGCAACCCGCCAGTATGCGAGACGATAGGCTTGCGTCTTAATGAGTTCGTGGAGCTCATTAAAGCTGGTAGGGTCGCCCGCTTTCCCGTTAAATTCGCGTACGTCGGATTCGATAAATTCTGTGATCTCTGGGGATTGTGCGCACAACGAAGCTAGTCGGCGCTTGTGAATTTCTTTGTCGCGCATGCGCTCCGCTTTTTTCTCAGGAGCGGTCTCACTTGCGCTGGGCAGATTTGCGAAGGACGCGATAAGGCTCTGGAAATGAAGAAAGTCTTCTCGCGTGGCATCTAAGCTTTGTTCGAGTCGCTCCAGGCCGCGACTGAGAATGCGGGGATATTCACGAGGATCCACAGGAAAGCGATGTTCGTGATACGAAACGCTGAACTCGCCCTT
>JBEEGK010000008.1:0-2795 GCA_041166845.1 Acidobacteriaceae bacterium | reverse complement strand
ACGGTTCTCGCCAAGAATGCTGCTTACGAAAAAGCGATTCGGCATGCGCGTGGATGTACTTTTCTTCTTCCTTGGTGAGATCCTTGCTGGTCAGGACAAACACGGGAAGATCGGCCGTGCGCGGGTTATCGCGCCACTCCGCCAGCAGTTCCAAGCCGCCCATCTTGGGGAGCACTAAATCAAGAATGACTAGCTCGGGAAGAGCGTGAGCAACGCGGGCGCGGGCTTGTGCTCCATCGGCAGCAGTTATCACCGAGTAGCCGCCCGCTGTGAGCATATCTTCGATCATCTCGCGGGTGGCCGCGTCGTCTTCCACCACCAGAATCGCCCGTACCGGCGCTGCCCGTCCACGCGAGCTGAGGCAACGCTCCACAGCAGCCAGCAACGTTGCCTTGTCCACCGGTTTGACCAGATACTCGTCAGCCCCGAGAGCACTTCCGACGCCAGACTTATCCGCGATGGTTACGACAATGAGTGGGATTTTTGAGGTGCGCGGGTCGTTTTTCAATTGCAGCAGGACCTCCAGACCATGGACCGGCTTCATGAGGAGATCCAAAGTGATGGCATCCGGCTGATGTTCAGCCGCCATTTCAGCGGCATGTTCCGCATGATCGCATCGCAAGGTCTCATAGCCCGAAGACGTGAGTTGCGACTGGATAAGTTGACCCGTCGCCGTATTGTCTTCAACGATAAGAATTCGGGGAGCTTTTCCAGATCTGGATTTAGCTATGGTTGTCTGGGCAGCCGCATTCGGAGGGGTTGCCAGGAGGGGCAAGGAAAAATGGAAGCAAGTTCCATCGCCGGGCTGGCTCTCAATCTCCAGTTTACTCCCGTGTAGTTCCACTAGGCGCGCAGTGATGGCCAGTCCCAGGCCGGTACCTTCTGTGGCGGTGCCCGTTTCTGTGAGGCGAAAGAATGCTTCAAAGATCCGCTGCTGTTCCTGGAATGCAATTCCTGGTCCATCGTCACGCACTTCCAACCTGACTTGCCCACCCACCTGACGCGCGACCAATTCGATCCTGCCGAGATTCGGGGTGAATTTGATCGCATTGCCGACTAGATTCATGAGGATTTGCTTGAATCGAGTCATGTCGGCGCGTACATATAAGCGGGGTACAACTTCCTTGGTCAAGCACTGAGATTTCTTGTCCGCCAATGGTTGCAGGGCGCTGAGCACTTCAGCAAATGCTGAAGCGATGTTCACATCTTCCGGAGCAATGTCCATTCTTCCCGCTTCAATCTTGGAAAGATCCAAGATGTCCGTGATCAGATTGAGCAGGTGCGTTCCGCCCGTGTGTATGTGATCGACGTAGCGTCGCTGGCGATCGTTCAGCGTGCCGTAACGCTCGTCAGCGAGCAGATCGGAAAAGCCCAGGACTGCATTGAGTGGGGTGCGCAGTTCGTGGCTCATCGTCGATAAGAATTGATCCTTGAACTTACTGGCGCGCTGCGCTTCTTCTTTCGCTCGGACGAGAGCTTCTTCAGCACGCTTTTGCAAAGTGATATCGTGGAAGACGATGACCCCGCCCCGTAGGGTGCCATTTTCATCCTTGAGAGGTCTGCCCGTGATACTAATCAGGACGCCGTCCGCATTATTGGAATTGCGAACAAAGATCTCTGCTGAATCAACACTTTCGCCTCGGATTGCCCGCGCCAAGGGTACTTCGCTTGGCTCACAAGGAGTCGCAGTGTCGGGATGATAAAGCCCATATCGGTCTGCCCACTCGTCAGGGGTGGTGTCTGTTGCACCGTGGCCTAACATTTGCTCCGCCGAGTCATTAAAAAGAAGAAACTTTCCGTTCTCATCGGCAACAACCACGCCATCGCCCATGCTTCCAAGAATTAATTGCAGAAGTTCCTTCTGCCGTCTTGTCTCCTTCTCTGCCAGTTTGTTTTCGGTGATGTCCCGGAAAACAAGCACGACCCCAAAGCTTTCCCCTGTCTCCGTCAGAATGGGCGCTGCGCTGTCTTCGATGTCAAACTGCCTGCCGTCCTTCGAGAGCAAAACCGTGTGATCAGCAAGGCCCACGATCTTCCCCTCGCGGAAAACTTTTTTTACGGGGTTCTCGACGGGTCGGCGCGTTTCCGCGTTCACGATGTCGAAGACCAAATCCATGGACTTGCCGCTAGCTTGCTCCAGGTTCCACCCTGTAAGATGCTGGGCGACAGGATTCAAATAGATCACGGCGCCGTTCATGTCCGTGGCGATCACCGCGTCACCAATGCTCGAAAGAGTGGTCGAAAACCACTTTTCACTCTTTGCCAGCGCTCCTTGCGCCCTTTTACGTTCGGACAGCTCGCGCTTCAGTAGCACAAAACACATTACCATCAACGATGTGCTCAGAAGCGTCCCCACGAGCACGGTCCTGGCCGACTTCGTTGCGCTCTCGTCGGCCTGTTGCACGCGAATCCTCAGGAGATAATTCTCTTCGTTTGTCATTCCCGCAGTGAGAGTGCGGATCTGGTCCATCGCGTGTTTTCCGGAACCCTCAAGGACTAGCCCGATTGCGGCTGCGATTCCCTTATTCCTTCGGAGATCGACCGTGCTTTGCATCTCCGCCAGTTTCTTTTCTACTAGCGGCGCCAGCTCCTGAATACGTTTCTGCTGACTTGGATTGTCGGCGGTGAGATTCTTCAGGTGCGCGACGGTCTGATCAACGCTCTTTATGGCAGCACGGTACGGCTCGAGGTAGGTCTCGTCTCCCGTGAGCAGGTAGCCTCGCTGACCGGTTTCTGCGTCGGAGAGCTGACCGACTGTTTCATCGAGCGAATTGAGAACTTCGTAGGTGTGGTCT
>JBEEGK010000007.1:0-6421 GCA_041166845.1 Acidobacteriaceae bacterium | reverse complement strand
CGGGATAAGAAAATCGGGCGAGTCGTGCTTAATATTGGAGGCATCGCCAACCTCACTGCCATCCCAGCCGCGGCTTCGCCAGAGCGTGTCTTTGCTTTCGATACTGGCCCGGGGAATATGGTGATTGATGCAGCGATGGAAAGTTTGTTCGGCCGTCGCTATGACAAAGATGGACGTATTGCTGCTTCCGGTTCTGTGCTCGATTCCGTGATTGTCGGAGTTCTCCGCTCGCCTTTCTTTCTAGGCGGACCGCCGAAAACTGCTGGACGCGAAGAGTTCGGTCGTGAGTTCGTCAAACGATTCACAGACCTTTGCCGCAGCGGAAACGCAAACGACGTCATCGCCACTGCAACCGCATTAACTGCCCGCTCCATCGCCGATTCGCTGCAACGCTTGGTTCTACCGCGAGGCAGGTTTCAGCAATTGATCGTCTCCGGCGGCGGCTGTCACAATCCGACGTTGATGAAGACGCTTGCGCAACTGACGAAGCAGTTAGGGATTAGCGTTCATACCTCCGACGAATTCGGATTGCCTTCCGACGCCAAGGAAGCAGTCGCCTTTGCATTGCTCGCCTATCAGACGTGGAAGCGGAAGCCGTCAAACATTCCGTCCGCCACCGGTGCTACGCGTGCTGCGATACTTGGGAAAATTTCCTATGCATGATGGCGCACGTACTGAGTCCCTCCTAGCGTCGCGTTCCGTATCCGCAAAATCCGACTTAGCCCGAATGCTGATGCTCATCATTTTTCTGTTGCATCTCGGCCCCATGTTCTCCTGCACTGCGAAGCCTGATCCCAACACTCTCGTGATGATCATTGAGAGCAGTCCTACCAATCTTGATCCGCGCGTGGGGTTGGACGTTTTTTCAGAACGCATTGATGACCTGATCTTCGACGATCTGCTCACTCGCGATGCTCACCTCAATGTGCAGCCTGGCTTGGCGGAGCGTTGGGAAATTCCTGATGCACGTACTTACATTTTCCATCTTCGCCGTGGCGTGAAGTTTCATGATGGACGTCCTCTGCTCGCGCGCGATGTGAAGTGGACTTTCGATTCGTTGCTGGAGGGAAAGATACGTAGCACAAAATCAGCGGCGTATCGCTTCGTGGACCACATTGATGCGCCGGACGATTACACGGTGATCTTCCATTTGACGGAACCTTTTGCAACCCTGCTTTGGAATCTGGCCGGACCCGCAATTGGAATCGTTCCTTATGGCAGCGGTGCTGAAATGAGCGCCCATCCCATTGGATCGGGACCGTTTCGTTTTGTTGACGCCGAGCAGGACAAGCAAGTAGTCATCGAGAGCAACAACGAGTATTGGGGCGCGAAACCGAAGCTCGCGCGCGTGAGATTTACCGTTGTGCCCGACGCCACGACGCGAGCGCTCGAATTGCGCAAAGGCAGTGCCGACATTGCCTCGAATGCGCTCACGCCAGATATGGTGCTGGCACTCAAGCGCGATTCAGATCTACAGGTGATGCAAGTCCCGGGTACGACCCTCGCATACATGGCGTTTAACGTTCGCGATCCGATTCTCAAGGACGCGCGTGTGCGACGTGCGATCGGCCAGGCGATTGATCGTGCCCCCATGATTCATTATTTGTGGAGAGATTTCGCTCGTCCGGCAGCGAGTGTTCTTCCTCCAGAAAGCTGGGCATATCATGCAGACGAAAACCTCAACTTTGATCCCGAAAGCGCAAAGCAACTGCTTGATGAAGCAGGCTATCCGTTAAAAGATGGGGTTCGGTTCCATCTTGAAATGAAAACCTCCACCGAAGAGAGCACGCGCTTGATGGCGGCGGTCTTGCAGCAGCAGTTAAGGCAAGTCGGAATCGCGCTCGACATTCGTACCTTCGAGTTTGCGACTTTCTTCTCGGACGTAACGCGCGGAAGCTTTCAACTCTATTCGCTTCGCTGGATTGGCGGAAATGAAGACCCTGATATCTTCGAATATATTTTTCATTCCAATAAGTTCCCACCCCACGGCGCCAACCGAAGTTTTTACTCAAATCCGCGAGTGGACGCGCTCATTGATCAAGCCCGCCAAGAGCTAGATCAGAATCGTCGAAAACAGACGTACGCCGAGATTCAGCATCTTCTCGCGGAAGACGCTCCGGCAGTTAATTTCTGGTACCTCGACAATATTCTGGTACACAACAAGCGGGTACGAAACCTAAGTTTGAACCCGCCGGGAAACTACGATTTTCTTAGGACTGCAGAACTGGACCGCCCCTAGCTTCGCAGCGGATATGCGACGCACGTGATGAACAATTTCCGCGTGTTACCATCGAAGATTCCAACCCTCGTTCATGCGAATTCTTTTTATCGGCGACATTTTTGGCAGGCCGGGCAGAACGATTGTGCGCGAACGGCTCTCCGGGCTCGTGCGCGAAAATGCGATTGATCTGATCATCGCCAACGGTGAAAATTCGGCCGCCGGATTTGGAATTACCCCTCAGCTTGCGGAAGAATTGTTCGAACTCGGCATTGACGTAATCACCACCGGAAATCACGTCTGGGACAAGCGTGAGATCGTGCAATATTTCGAGGCTGCCGACGGCAAGCACAGTCCTGCAAAGCGGCTTCTACGCCCCGCCAATTACGCGTCAGGTTTGCCTGGATGGGGATTATACGAAGGGCAAAAGAACAACGTTTCTTACGCCGTCATTAATCTGCAGGGACGCGTCTTCATGGCATCGAACGACGATCCCTTTCGTACCGTGGATCAGCTTTTAAAAGAGGTCAAGGCAAAGATTATCTTCGTGGATATTCACGCCGAGGCTACGTCCGAGAAAATTTCCATGGGCTGGTACCTGGATGGGCGAGTCAGCGTTGTCGTCGGGACCCATACCCATGTCCCTACCGCCGATGAGCGCGTTCTGCCGGGCGGCACCGCATACATCACGGATGTAGGAATGACTGGCCCGTTCGACAGTGTGATCGGAGTCAAAAAAGAATTGGTGATTGCGCGCTTCCTGAGCAATATGCCCGCGCGTTTTGAGGCCGCCACCGGCGATGTCCGGCTATGCGCGGTGATCGCGGAATGTGATGACGCGACTGGGCATGCTAAGGAAATCAAGCGGATCATGCTGCAATGAGCCTCCTTGCAACTTGTCATCCTGAAGCAGCGCAAGCCTTCGCCCAACAGGTTTTATGACTGACAATGCCTTTCGCTGGATGGACTGCGACGCTTACCTGTTTGATATTGACGGCACTCTGCTCGTCACTCAGGACTTGGTGCACCGGAACGCATTGCACAGAGCAATGCAGGAAGTTTACGGAGTGGATACCAATATTGACGGTATCCCATATCACGGGAAGACTGACCTCGGCATATTGCGGGCGGCGATGGCGCGGGTCGGCGTCGACGGCGTGCGATTCGACTCCAGATTGCCGGCGGCACTGGAAGTGGTTTGTCGAGAAGTCGAATTGAATGTATCAAGCATCAAGGCAAATATCTGCACCTCAGTGAGAGATATCCTCACGACACTGCGCGACGCGGGCAAGCTATTGGGCGTGGCTTCCGGCAATCTGAAATCGGTTGGATGGCACAAGTTAGAGGCTGCCGGGCTGCGCGACTTTTTTACTTTCGGATGCTTTAGCGACAGCGCCGAACTGCGCGCGGATGTTTTTCGGGAGGCCCTTGAGCAGACGCGCCTCAGGCTGGGAGATCAAGCCGCAGTTTGTTTTATCGGCGATACTCCAGAAGATATTCGCGCGGCTCGCGCTGCCAATGCCAAAATTATCGCCGTATCTACGGGAACGTTTTCCTGCGACGAACTCTTTTCGTTCAGCCCCGACTTATGTATAGCTTCCTGCGGGGACTTGCTAGAGCGGGACAATGAAATAGCCAACGATGTTTCAGCGCAATCCGCCAGACGCTAGTCACAGCCTGACGGCCTTCTCCAAATCCTTGCGATTGCGCGCGGGTAAATAGCGAAGCGCGGCACGGGCCAAGGCCGTGTAAAGGTGCGCGGCCTCCGGGATAGCCTTCAGCGATTTTAGATGCCGCCGAATAATCACTGCGTCTCCACGGACAATCGGTCCGCTAAAGGCGTCTGTCGGTCCGAATTTTGCAAAGTTGTCGAGTGTCTGTCGCACAATCGGCAGCATAATTTTGCGCGCCTTCGCATTAGAGATTCCAGCAGCGAGAGCCACTTGCTCCGCAGTCACCAGATGGGCGACGAGCAGCGGAGAAAGAAAAGTTCCCCAGGCGTGATACAAGGCCTTGCTCTTCTCATCGAGATTGAATGGCATCCCGTGCAGATCGCGGACGATCCGCCGAGCGGCTTTCAAGGCGCGAGCATCCCCTTCTATTCCAAAGGCAACGCTTTCGAGTGAGGGGATGGCGCCGCTCACGAACGTCATCATCGGATGCACCGATGCGACCGACGCTCCCTGTCGCCGCAGCGAGTCGAGTTCGCCGCTGGTAAGCGCTCCGCTGGAGTGGAAGGCAATTTTTCTTTTCCACTCAACGTCGGCTGAAAACTGCTGAGCCACTCGTTTTATCTTGCCGTCCGGAACGCAGAACCAGATCACATCGACATCCAGACCGGTTTCGGCTGTCGCATGGCGCGCCTTGACAGAGCGGGCCAACAATTGCGCTCTCTTGCCCGACTTCGCGTTTCCGCTGGAGATAAGTTCGGCGATGCGATACCCCGCATGGTGCAAGGCGACAGCAAGTGCAGAGCCGAGCCTTCCGGGGCCGACAATCGTAATCGAAGGTTTCTTCCTCATCGGCGAAGCATATCAGGCCCGGCTACTTAATTAATTGCCGTTCCTGCCAGCTAGCACGTCGCTTCACTTATATTGTTCACATGGCGAAATCATCGAAAACTAAAAAGGTGCGCGTGCTGTCATCGCGCGTGGTTTATCGCGGGCCTGTGTTCTGGGTAACGCGGGACGAAGTCATCGAGCCTGGAGGAATCAAGGCGAGGCGCGACGTTGTCCAGCATAGCGGGTCGGTAGTCATTTTGCCCGTTGATGAGAGTGGAACAAAACCACGCATTCTGCTCGAGCGCCAGTACCGTCATGCTGCCCAGCAATATCTCTGGGAATTGCCCGCCGGTCGCATTGATGAAGGTGAAAACGAATTGACTGCCGCGAAGCGCGAATTGCTCGAAGAAACCGGACACACCGCGCGCAAATGGAAACGCATTCTCAGTTTCTACGCCAGTCCGGGCTTCGTGGCGGAGACTATGTCTATCTACCTCGCACGTGACCTGCGCGCGGGGACTGCCCAGCCTGAGGCGGACGAAGTTATCGCCATGCGCTTCTTCTCGTTACGCGCTGCCCTCAGAATGGTTCTGTCGGGAACGATTCGAGATGCGAAAACTATCTCGGGTATTCTATGGATCGCCCATACACAAAAACCCTGACTCGCCGCTCTCCATGCGGGTTTCGCCTTCAGCCCGCATCTTGACAGCGGCCCGAAGTAGCATCAAAATTACGAAAATAGACACTCGGTTACATTGCACGGGGGCGTATGAAAGGTACGGTGAAGTGGTTCAACAACGCTAAAGGCTACGGGTTTTTAGGCCGTGAAGATGGTCCCGACGTTTTCGTTCATTACAGCGCGATAACTTCCGAGGGATACAAGAGCCTGCAGGAAGGCGATCAGGTTGAATTTGAAATTGTGCAGGGCACCAAGGGACCGCAGGCTGCCAACGTTACTAAGGCAAGTTAAATAAAGCGATCGAAAATTCTCCGAGTGAACCAGGCGAAACTTCGACTTCCCATCTTTCTCTCCTGCCAAAACTTGTTTAATCTTTAGTTGTGGACAACAAAGCTATCGCTGGGATCCTTTACGAGACCGCGGATCTGCTCGAAATTGATGCTCAGGATTCATTTCGCATCCGTTCCTATCGCAACGCCGCCGAAGCCATCGAAGCGTCTCCCCAGCAAATTTCAGATCTGATTGACGATCCTAAACAGGTGCTCGCAATTCCTGGCATCGGCAAGGGCATGCTGGCGAACCTAAAAGAAATGTTCAAAGAGGGTCGCCTGTCGCTGCACGCGGAAATGCTTAAAAAATACCATCCCTCGATGCTGAATCTCTTGAAGATTCAAGGACTCGGACCTAAAACTATCTCGCTCATCTGGAGCGCCTACCAGATTTGCGATGTGGATGGCGTAGAGAAACTTGCACGCGAGGGAAAGATTCGGACCCTACCTCGCATGGGAGAAAAGCAGGAGCAGAAGCTGCTTAAGTCCATCGAGGACTATCGCCGCATAGCGGGGCGTTTTCTCGTGGATTTCGCCGAAATTCAGGCCAATAAAATCATTGCGCACCTGGAAAATTATCCCGGCGTGGAGAAAGTTTCGCCGGCCGGCTCTCTTCGCAGAGGACGCGAGACTGTGGGCGACCTCGACATCCTCGTAACCGGAGCGGCTTGCTGTGACGATCAGGCGAGAGAGA
>JBEEGK010000006.1:0-5153 GCA_041166845.1 Acidobacteriaceae bacterium | reverse complement strand
TCAACTTATTGCAGCCCGTGGCCGAGAATAGCGCCAGACCGGCGGCCAGAACTGCCAGTAGTTGTGCGGTTCGTTTCATCGCCTTTTCAATCTCCTTGCTAAAAGTCCGCGCTAGGCAAAAAATCATCGGCACGGGTAGCTGACCGAGGATTTCTGAGCACCCAACATACTACACCGGTGCTCCACAGCAGCAAATCCTTTATCAGCGCCCCGTGCCTGAACTCCCTATTGGCCCGCTTCGATCTTCGCGGTGATCAGCCCAACTTTGTCCACTCCGGCCGCGTGCGCAATGTCGATGACGTTGGCAACATTGGCGAAGGGCACATTGTCGTCACCTTTCACAAACATCACTTTTTCAGCGCGCGTTTTGAAAATGTCGGTGAGCCGTTCCTGCAGATTGTCCCAGGTAGCGTCTTCGTTGTTGATTTTGACGCCCGGATCATTGCCAGCGCCTTTGTCAATCAACTGGACAACAATGGTACGGTCAGGAGTGTTGTTCTTAGGTTGATTAGGTGGTGGAGGCTGCGGTACCAGCGCTTCCAACCCCTTAGGCGTTAATGGCGTGATCACCATAAAGATGATCAGCAATACCAGAAGCACATCAATTAGCGGTGTGACGTTGATGTCGGCATTTTGGCCCCCGCCGGCGCCCAATGACATTGACATAAAAAATCTCCCTCTATCAGAAACGATTACTGCCTTATTGACCGCCGGTCGTGCCAGCTGGCTTGGTTGTTGGAGGCGCGCCCGGAGGAAGTTCTTTCCTCTGCTCTGTCAGCAGCCCAAGTTGGTCTACGCCCGCCGAGCGGACGTTATCCACGACGCCAACCACTGCTCCGAATTTGGCACGCGCGTCGGCCTTCACGAAAACGATCTTGGATTGCTTTCCGACCAGTTTGTCTTTCACTTTGGACGTCAACTGGTCTACGGGAAGCTTGTCGTTTCCGAAGTAAACTGTGCCATCGCGCATCACTGCAACCAGCAGCGCGTCCTCTTTATCGGCATCCGGCATGTTCTCCGGATTATTAACTTTCGCCAGATCCACACTCTGACCGTGCTGCAACATGGGAGTGATTACCATGAAAATGATCAACAGCACCAGCATCACGTCGACCATTGGTGTGACGTTGATATTGGAGTTGACCTTTGCGCCTTCATTTCTTACTGAAATAGCCATAACTCTTTAACCCCCGCTCTACCTGCTGCCACTTCGGAAGGGCACTTCGTTTGTGATCGAATCCGGCTCCAAGCCTTGTGATTTGGAGCCGAATATCGCGCAACTCATGTTTCAGTTATTCGCCCCGAAAACGACTTAGGGCCGGCGAACTGCGCCGCGACGCTTCAGGAAATAGTCCACCAGTTCGCTGGAAGAGTTATCCATTTCGACGTCGAATGCTTCTACCCGGCTGGTCAGGTAGTTGAACATCATGACGGCGGGAATCGCGACCAGCAATCCGAGCGCGGTGGTCACCAAGGCTTCCGAAATACCTCCGGCGACCGCACCTAGGCCAGTTTGCTTCTGGGTGGCGATTTCGCGGAACGCGTTCAAGATGCCCATGACGGTTCCGAACAGGCCGACGAACGGCGCCGTGGAGCCAATGGTGGCAAGTCCGCTGAGCCCGCGCTTCAGTTCAGCGTGGACAATGGCCTCAGTGCGCTCGAGGGCGCGCTTGGAGGCTTCGATGGTCTCGCCCGGGATTTCGCCGCTTTCCTGGTGGGCACGGAATTCGAGCAAGCCCGCGGTAACAACCTTCGCGAGATGACTCTTCTTGTTTCGTTCCGCTACCTTGATGGCTTCGTCAATCTTGCCATCGCGAAGGGCTCCCGCTACTGCCGGCGCAAATGCGCGCGACTGTTTACGGGCGGCATTGAAGGCCATCCAGCGGTCTACCATGACGCCGATTGACCATCCTGACATGATAAAGAGAATTGCGACCACGAGTTTGGCCACGATTCCCATTTGGTGCCACAGGGAGAGCGCGTCCCACTGGGCGGTCTGCTCTTGAAAGAACCATGCTGCCGCAACGGAAGCGTGGGTAAGCGTGTGTACTGCTAAGTTGGCTACGAACATGAGTTGCTTCTCCTCTTCGAAACTGGGTTTCAGACCTGCTAATTCTCAAAACTCGAAAAAGTTAACCACCCGCCAGCGTGAAATTCACAGTGATCGTGGTTTCCACTTCCACGGGTTCGCCATTCAAAATATATGGCTTGTACTTCCACTGCTTCACAGCTTCAATCGCGGCCGGCGCCAGCATTGGATGCCCGCTGATCAGACGAAGGTTTTGAATCGAACCGTCCTTGCTGATGTTGGCCTGCAACGTGACCGACCCTTGAATACGTGCTTGCCGTGCCAGGGGTGGGTAGGCAGGTTGTACTTTATGAAGGACCAAGCCTTGAGTCACGCCCTGGGATACCCTTACGCGCTGAGGTGTTGCAACCTTCGGAACAGCGACCGGCGTCGAGTTGATGATGCCACCGAGTACACCTCCCATCTGCCCGCCTGGCACTCCGCCGACGGCGCCTACAACGCCTCCGCTCATGGAGGGCGGCGGGGCCGCATCCTCTTTGATCATTTCCACTTTTTGAGGAATCTTGGTCGGCATACGCAGCTGATCGTTGACGATGTTGGTCTGAATCTGTTTGACCACTTTGACCGCAGCTGCTGGCGGCGGTGGTGGCGGGGGTGGCGGGGGTGCCACAAGGAAGGTCATTAACTGGGTTTTGGGTAAAGCTTCAGTAAACAGAAGCGGAATCAACACGAGTACGACTATCAATCCCAGCTGGAAAAGGAAAGATATGGTCGTCGTCACGCCGCGCTTGGTTTTGAGCTTCCCACCTGACTCGATAAGGCTGTCTTCAAACATAAGGCATCTCCTGCATGGACCCTACGTATCTCTTAGACACCGCCCGCTTCACTTTAGCTCCCGAAGTGACGTCGTCACCCTGAACTCGACGGGTGCGACTTTACACGCGAAGGCCAAATTACGCAAACTTTGTTGCATTTCTGCCTTCAGATGTTGTCGCGTCTTCAGGCCTTAATCTTGGCTTTTTCTCGTTCTTTACGTCCACTCGGCGCTGCAACCATGACCGGAGTTCGCTTTCCGCGATTGAGCTGCCAATCCTGGTAAGCCACAAGAATCGGCGCGGCAATCGCAATCGACGAGTACGTGCCGATTAGGATGCCGATTACGAGTGCGAAGGAGAAACCATGCAACACTTCTCCGCCAAAAAGATACAAAGCCAAAACTGTCAGGAAGGTTAGCCCGGCAGTCAGGATGGTCCGGCTTAACGTCTGATTGATGCTTTTATTGACGATGTCAGCTAGTTTCTCGCGCCGCATCACCTTCAAATTCTCTCGAATCCGGTCAAAAACCACGATCGTGTCGTTATTGGAGTATCCGACCAGCGTAAGAATAGCGGCGATAACGGTGAGGGAAATGTCTTTATTCATGAGCGAGAATGCGCCCACCGTGATCAACGTGTCATGGAACACGGTCACAACGGCTGCCACGCCGTAGATCCACTCGAAGCGGAATCCGAGATAGATCAGCATTCCCAGAAGAGAGTACAAAACCGCGAGAACGGCTTGCTTGCGCAATTGCGACCCAACTTGCGGGCCGACAATCTCAACGTTTCGAACCCCAAAGTTGGACAAAAAGAAACCATCCGACAAGCTGGAGGCCACCGCTCGGTCAACGCCAGGAGCACTTTGTAATTCGTCCAGCGAATTGAGCACTCCACCCTTAGCTTTGTCGCGATAGTTGACGATCGCCTGGGCTTGCGCAGTGTAGCGCTGATTTGCGTCGCTCACCGCGTGCAGCGGGTCTTTGTTTAATAGGTAGTTGGCTATGGCCAGCGAACTGGCATTGTTCAGGTCCTGTTTGCCGGACGGAGCATTGGTTTCCAGCGCACTAATGATCTGATTCTTGCCGCGATCTATCCCTGCCTGTTCATTGGTATCCTGCACGGCGAGATCAATCAATACTTCGTTATTGGCAGCCGGCCCATAGCGCTGGATGCGGGCATTGTGCAGTCCTGCGCGATCCATCGAGGCGCGGATAGCGTTGTCGTCCGGAGTCTGGGCAAACTTAACGTAAACCAGCGTTCCGCCGCGGAAATCCACGCCCAGCGGGATGCCATGCCAGAACAACATGGATAGCAGTCCGGCCACGCTGAATATCAGCGAAAAGGCGATGAAATACCACTTCTTTCCCAGAAAATCTATATTCGGATTGCGAAAAAATTCCACTCTGCTTAAAACCCCTCGTTTTATTGCTTAGCACGGGGACTTCTAGATGCTGAGAGCCTCTCCGCGCTGCTTCCTGCTGAGAATCCAATCAAAAATCACTCGTGACACAAAAACCGCGGTGAATAGGTTCGCGAAAAGTCCGAAACTCAACGTGACCGCGAAACCTCGCACCGGACCGGTACCAAAAATAAAGAGAATGATCGCCGAAACGATGGTGGTGACGTGTGTGTCAACGATTGTGATCCAGGCGTGTCCGAATCCCTGTTCGACCGCTGACGGCGGAGTCTTGCCATTGCGCAGCTCTTCACGTATGCGCTCGAAGATCAGAACATTGGAATCTACGCCCATGCCGACCGTGAGAATCACTCCCGCGATGCCTGGCAATGTCAGGGTTGCCCCGCTATATCCCAGAAAGCCGAGCAGAATTATCAGGTTCAAAATCAAGGCAATATCGGCATTGATTCCGGCAGCTCGGTAATAAACCAGCATGAACACCAAAACGGCCAACATGCCAATCACCGCGGCCCGCACGCCGGCACGGATTGAATCCGCTCCCAGCGACGGCCCAACGGTTCGTTCTTCCAGATATTTAATGCCGGCAGGCAAAGCGCCCGAACGCAGAATCATGGAAAGATCTTTCGCGCCTTGATCGGTCATGTGGCCGGAAATCTCTCCGCGATCGCGAATCTCGCTGCGGATCACTGCTACTTCCTGAACCTTATGGTCGAGCACTACCGCTAAATTGTCGCCAACGTGAGCGCTGGTAAAGCTGCCAAAGCGCCGCCCACCTTCGCCGGTCAGGGTGAAGCTGACGGATGGCTGTCCACTCTCATCGCGCGACTGATCGGCGGAGCGCAAGTCGCGTCCCGTTACAGCTGCTGCTCTAGAGACGAGATACCAGTTT
>JBEEGK010000005.1:0-2915 GCA_041166845.1 Acidobacteriaceae bacterium | reverse complement strand
GCGCTACGATCTGCAGGTCCTGCCGCAGCCTAAGAACTGCAATCCCGCTCTCCCGCTTACCTGCCATATCTCGTATAGCAAGGGCAACATCGCGCCCCGTTTCGGATTTGCATATTCGCCGTTTGCTAATAGCACCACTGTGATCCGTGGCTCGTTCGGCTTGTTCTACATGCAGGAGGACCTGCTGGACGTTTCTCAGGCGACGGTCTCAAACGGTATCAGTCGTCCGTTTTTAGCTACGACAGGTCCCGGCTTCGGAAACAACACGCCGATCGTTACGTACCCCGAGTCGCTGACTGCGTTCCCCTCGGACGCTGGTGGAAGCCCGTCGGCGGTGGTCTTTGCTCCGAACTTCCGCAGTCCGTACGTCGAGCAGGGCAGCCTCGCGATAGAACGCCAGATCGGCAGCTATACCGTTGTGAGCGCCGGTTATGTATACAGCCACGGCCTTGCACTGCTCGGTAATTCGAACGGAGTAACGCGCCAGGCAAATGGAAATTTCGGCAGTGATCTCAACCTTGTTCCGCCCGCGTTGCAACCGCAGTACGGAGGGTCCTTCACGGAAGATACCGTCATTTTCCCTGCGGGAAACTCTTCTGTAGTGCCGGATTTCGAGGCGATTGACGGAATTTACAACCCGAACTTCGGGCCCATCAACGTCATCGACAATACCGGACACTCCAAGTACAACGCCTTGCTGCTGTCCCTACGGCACACGTCTGAGCACTATTTCGCAACCGGCGCGTACACCCTTTCCAAGAGCACCGACCAGGGCACCGGGTACTACAATCAGTTTGATCAGAGAAACCAGCGGGGCCGCTCGCTCCTGGATCAGCGACACCGCTTTGTGCTGAGCGCCGGCTGGACACCGGCGAAGGGCCTCATGCGGAAGTTCATCCTCGCCGGTGTGCTGAACGAAGCGACCGGAAGGCCCTATACCGCGGTGTTCGATTCTTCCCAGCCGAACTTCTCCCTTGTGCCCGGGGAGGGATATAACGCCTTTACTGGGCCGGGCACGAACGACTTGGATTTCAGTGTCGCTCGGGAGATCCAGCTGAGCGACCGCTATCATCTGAGGCTCCGTGCCGAAGCCTTCGACCTCTTCAATCACCCGAACTTCCTCAGCAACGTGAACAACGTGCAATACACGACGACGCAACAGACCGATGCCGACGGGAATGCCACAAACGTGTGGACTGCGGCAATAAATCCCACCTTCGGCACACCCCTTGCGGTGATGGCCAACTCAGGAGCAAGGAGCTTCCAGTTCTCGGCGCGGGTTAGCTTTTAGGTTCCCAAGGCGGCTTTGTTCTGGTCGGTACCGGGAAACGCCGATGTCGCCGGGAATATCACTCGATGTACGCAAAATCGCCAATGCACTCATTGAGCTTTGTACAAGCTAAACCCTTCTGCGTTGCTCCCGAGTCACCTCGGTAATGACAAGTCGGCATAGCGAAAGCGATCTACGATTCTGCGCGTGACAGTTCCTCCCGGATCGCGGGCACTTCGGAAGCTGTCTCAACCGTTTTGTGGATCGAATGGCACGAGCGTCGCGTAGAGTGGTGTGCTTGAGCAAGGCCCTTCGTTGGTGGGTGCGTTATGAGACAGAAGTTGGTGCTGCAAATCTTATTGGTGCTAGCTGGCCAACACGCTTCAAGCGTGACTACTACGGCGAGGACGCCAATGGGGCCCAAATGCCAAATATGTCTGTCTTCCATCGCGATTCAAATGGCGAGATCCGTCACACCCTGGAGTTCGGAGCCGCTCTATGAACCCACCGATCCGGGCCAGGACCCCCCGCCACGTCGGGACACTCGAACCTCTGTGGAACAATCTTCGATCTGACGCATCGGGATAGGAGAGGAGATCGGGGACGACATCCATAGCGAACAAGAGATGAGGCTTGAGGCGTTTTGGATTCAACCGAGCCTGACTACCAATCCCTAACCCTGCGGGAGAAGACGCGCAGCCCGGAACCCCGAGGTCTAGGGGGCGGTCAGAAAATCAAACTGCTGTCTCGCTGTTCCCAATGCCGTGCAAATCGGCTGGCTGCAGCATCTTAGACGGGAACGTTTTGTCTTCGAGCCAGGTACCGCCCGACGTACTCTGGACGCTGACTACCAGATCAAGCAGCCTACTTCGCAATATTTCTCCAGCCACATGACCAACCTGGAATGGGTTGAACCGGACAGAGGAGAGCATCGCGTCTATCCCGTGAGCAGCGACATTCGCGATGCCGCAGAAAACGCACTGGTCGCTGATTTTTGGGTTTCAACCACATGTGGAACAAGCGGATCGCGGATGAACCGCGCCTCCTATCGGCTCGGGAATGAAGTCGCGCTTCAGCATGCACCAAGTGAGACTGCCATACGGGATGGCTCACCGCTCCAGGCCACCGCGATTCCGTTGCCGCGCGATGCCACGGCCAAGCATGGCGCATCGTCTCATGCGAAGACGACAATCTTGTTGTCCGACCCCCTCCATCCCGCTCTTGAGCAGTGGGGATGGCTCCCTCTCTACCGCGCGACGAGATATTAGGGCAGAGCCTCATAGGTGACATACGCGAAGCGCATCGAGTCGGGAGCCCAGGAGTTGACGTTCATGGTCCCCTGGCCGCCGGTTGCCTCTATCAGGGTCTTCTCGCCGCCGCCAACTTTGCCATGGTCGATCGCGACCAGCTTGATCTTGATTGCGACGTTGCGCAGATCGTGAGTAGGCGTGCCGGCGGGATAACCGATATACACCATCTTCTTTCCATCCGGCGAGATGTGGGGAAACCAGTCTTCCAATTCATCGTTCACAACCCTCACCGCCTTCTGATCGTTGAGGCCCGCGCCATCCGCAGGAAAGCGCCAGATGGCCTCCTTTCCGGATCGATCGGAGTTGATGTAAATCCACCTTCCGTCTGGTGAGTA
>JBEEGK010000004.1:0-6385 GCA_041166845.1 Acidobacteriaceae bacterium | reverse complement strand
CGGCTGGACGCAATGCCTCTTCCAGAAGGGCGAGAACTGCGGATCCCTACGTGTTACGGAGGAGAGTTCGGTCCAGACTTGAACGAGGTAGCCGCGTTGCATAGCATGACGCCCGCGGATGCAATCGAACTGCACGCATCCGTGACCTACGTTGTTTACTTCCTCGGGTTCGTTGCTGGATTTGCATATCTTGGTGAATTACCCGACGCGCTGGTGACGCCGCGACTGGATAACCCGCGCCGGAACACGCCGCCCGGCAGCGTCGGCATCGCCGGAAAACAAACTGGTATATACCCGTTTGCCAGTCCCGGCGGCTGGCGATTGATCGGACGCACTCCCATCGCAATGTTTCGCCCCGACCACAAGGTCATGAGCTTGTTATCCATAGGGGATCGCGTGCGCTTCACGCCAATTTCCAGCAAGCAATTCGCTACGCTGGCGAACAGATGAGAAGTATCCAGGTACACTCACCGGGGCTTTTAACCACAGTGCAAGATTTAGGTCGCCAGGGTTTTGGTCCCGTCGGTATTTCACCCTCCGGCGCCGCAGACCCTGTCTCACTGCGTCTCGGAAACAAACTTGTAGGCAACGAAGAGAGCGCAGCTGCACTGGAGATGACGCTGGTGGGTGGAACACTTGTCTTTCCACAAGGAGCCATCATCGCCCTAACAGGCTCCGATTTCGGCGCGACCTTGGATGACGCCCACCTCGATCTGGGGATATTGGTGCAAGTCCGGCCGGGCCAAACGGTTCGCCTGGGACCGACGCACACCGGAGCGCGTTGTTATCTATGCGTTCAAGGCGGAATCGCCGTGAAACAGTTTCTAGGAAGCGCCTCCACTCACCTCTTAAGTGGCCTCGGCGGATTTGAAGGCCGTGCCCTACAAAAGGGGGACGTGGTGCACATCGGACCCGCGACCAGGCCCTTTCGAAAGAGAACTTTCGCGACGCAGCTATCGGCCCATTTATCCGATCGGAAAGTATTACGCGTAACCATTGGGCCACAATCAGACTGGTTTTCGGAGGCATCACTTCACTCATTTTATTCCGTCACATATCGCGTCGCCGAACAATCCAACCGCATGGGTCTGCGCCTCGAAGGCCCAGCCATGTCACAGCGCGGCACCAACCAGATGATTACCGAAGGCGTCTCACTCGGCGCCATTCAAGTCCCCGCCGGAGGATCGCCCATCATTCTCTTTGTCGAGCAACAAACCACCGGCGGCTATCCAAAGATCGCGAACGTAATTTCTGCCGATCTTCACCGCGTCGGTCAGCTTCGCCCACGCGATGAGATACGCTTTGAACACGTGACATTCGAAATTGCGCGATCCCTGTTGATAGCGCAGGAGGACCTGATCGCATCTGAGGATTTATTTCTCGAATGAAACACATGGATCTGAACTGCGACATGGGGGAATTGCCGGAGGCGATTGCCGATGGCACCCAGGAATCCTTGATGTCGTCACTAACGTCGGTCAACGTGGCCTGTGGAGGACATGCCGGCAACTCTGAAATGATGAAAGCAACCATCGAGCAGGCGCTTCGCTGGAAGCTGGAGTTAGGGGCCCATCCCGGATATCGAGATCGCGCCAATTTTGGCCGTCAGGAATTAAGACTGTCTCCGCAAGAAATCGCCGACTCCGTATTCAAGCAAGTCCGAGCGCTCGCCGGAATTGCCGCGGAGTACGGAGCCCGCGTAACCCATGTGAAACCGCACGGCGCACTTTACAATCAGGCCGCTGCGAATCGCGCCATAGCTCAAGCGATCGCCGAAGGAGTCGCTCGCTGGAACCGGAACATCATACTTGTAGGACTGGCCGGATCACTGATGTTGGATGTCTTCCGCGAAGCAGGCTTCCGACTCGCCGCAGAAGCATTCGCAGACCGACGCTACGAAGCCGATGGCACTTTGCGTTCACGAAAATTTGAGAATGCTCTGATAATCGACCCCGAGGAAGCAGGCCACCAAGCAGTGCGCATCGCAGAACGAGGCACCGTGGTCGCCTGCGATGGAACCGAGGTCATCACCGACGCCCAGACCATTTGCGTCCACGGCGACACCCCGGACGCTCCTTTGGTTGCCGCATCCGTAGCAAGAGCGCTTCGCCACGCCGGCGTCGAACTTACGCCGCTATCGAGATTTACGACCGGCATTTCGCGGAGCTAGCTCTACCGTTCGGAATTTTTTACTAATCGACCTGTCTGCAGTTTTTGCCGCAACCAGTATACCGGCAGTCCCGTCAAAATTATGATCAATCCCGGCCAGGTGTATTGCGGCTTGTAGCGCAACAATTGCACCTCGATAGTCGAAGCGAGCAAGAGATACATCCCAGGAAGTACTGGATAGCCGAGGACCCGGTACGGCCGCTCCATGTCTGGCTGCCGAAAGCGTAAAACAAAAAGCCCGACCACCGTCATTATGGAAAACAGAACCACAGCGAAAACAAGAAACTCGAGCAACTGTCCGTAGGTACCCGAGAGACACAGAAGCGACGCCCAGATGCATTGAATCCACAGAGCCACAGAAGGTGTATTATGCGGATTTACGCTGCCAGCACTCTTGAAAAACAGACCATCCTTGCCCATAGCGTAGTAAATCCGCGAGCCAGCGAGGATCAACCCATTGTTGCAACCAAACGTAGAAATCATCACCGCGATCGCTACGAGAACCGCGCCGATCGGACCGATAATCGCTTCGGCAACAGCTGCGCCAACCCTATCCCCAGTAGCGAATTGAAGTCCCCTCGCCAGGACGGATCCCGCGTTCGGACTTCCAGCCAGGGGCAGAACGTTCAAGTATGCAAGGTTGGCCACAAAATACAGCACCATCACAATCCCGGTGCCGAGCGCCAGAGCAAGCGGCAGGTTTCGACGAGGATTTCTCACCTCGGAAGCAATGTATGTGACATTCGTCCATGCGCTTGACGAAAAAAGAGCGCCAACCATCGCAAGCCCGATAAGCGTCACGATGCTGACCCCGACTTTCCCTTGGCCCACTGGATAGTTGTGTAATCCGAAGAGGCTCGCGTTCCGCCAAAAATCGCTGAAATTGGAATCGCGCGCTGTCTGCGTGGCGAATGCGAAACCCATCAGCGTCAATCCACCAAGAGCCGCAATTTTTATGATCGTGAAAATATTCTGCACTCGGGCGCCGATGCGCAACCCACGTGTATTAATCCAGGTGAGAAAGACGATCGACGAAATAGCCAAAAGGTTTTGCGTATTCAGCCCGATATTGTAGGGCCCCAACGCACCAAACCACATTTTATAAGGACCAATTGTCCCCAGCTTCGAGATCCACGACGCCGACGAGACGACGGAGAACAACACGCCGGTGAAGTTCGCGAAGGCAATCGCCACCGCCGCGATCGTAGCCGTCTGAATAACCAGCAGCGTCGCCCATCCGTACAAGAAACCCCAGAGCGGTCCCAGAGACTCGCGCAAAAAAACGTACTCGCCGCCAGCCACGGGCATCGCCGCTGCAAGCTCTGCATAGCAGAGCGCGGCCATCATGGTCATCAACCCAGTGACCAACCAAACCACGAGCAGCAGGGCTGGACTAGCAACCTGCCGCGCAATGCCCCCGGAAACGATGAAAATCCCTGAGCCAATCATCGAGCCTGTCACAAGCATGCTGGCGTCAAGCAGTCCTAGACCTTTGATCAGTTCGCTATCGCCGGCGGCGTCTGCCGCATTTAACGTTTGTTTCGGCCATCGAATTCTCAGCAAGATAGTTCCTTCATAGCCCTCCCATGCGCGCATGACTTTGGCATTTCTGCGAAGTCTAGATGTGTTCAGACCCTTCCTCAAGAAATTTAGGCACGGAATCGGGGATTTAGAATGTACCTATTAAGGCGGACTTAAGTATTTTGAAGAAATCCGAAATTGAAGTAACTCTCGTCTAGTTCCGCACACACACGAATTCAGATCGCGTCGTATTGAACCACTGTCAGTTTCCTAAGATTTGGACCAACGAAAACCTCTCGCCAGTCACCAGACTAATCGGCTAAATGACGGGTTCTTCGTGAATTTCCACGGGCCGCCGGCTCGCCAGCGGAGTGGCATCTCCCCCTTGTCTAGGATCCCTTCCACCACCGGCATCAGGAATTCATGCAGCGCGTTCGCCACATCTTGCAACGAGGCATCCGCTACCAGTCCACTCTTCAGCAGAAACGCCCGCCATTGTGTTTGATTTGCGGGACTGGCCGAGAATTCTGGTGTGAAGGCCAAGGGGCGCGACGCCGGCAAAGCCGTCTTTCGTCGGCAAAGGTCGCCGCCACGGCTTCCGCCAGCACAGGACCGTGAAACTCGAACCTTTCCGCAATCATCCAGAGATCGTAGATCCTTCATGCGGCTATTCGCCATAACCAGTTTGACCAGGGCTTCCAACTTCTCCGCCACCACACTCTCCTTGGGATAGGCGCGCATCTTGGGTGCGGGAAACCTCAGCAAAGTTGGATACTCGACGTTAACCGGCGCGGGCGTGATGACATCCCCGAAGCCCACTTCGATCTGCAGCGGAATGCGGGCACCGGCCAAGCGGGCTTCGAGCAATACCCGGATGCCTTCGTATGCCTCTTCATCGCGGATTTTTTTTATACGGATGGTGTCGGCCAGGAAGATCATGCCATCGTCATCCGCTCTCTCCGCGCACCCCTTCCGGGCTGACGCTGCCGCTCGGCCGGTGGCGTCTTTCAGCGTGCCCACGTCGTGCACGGTGTCGTGGCATTTGCTGGTCATGCAGGAGAGTTGGTTCGACATGATCTGTTTCATCATGTCGGGGGCCTTGCTGTGCTTGGGGTGTTCTTCAAAAGCCCGCATTCCGGCGTGACATGCAGGCATTCGCGGTTGTTGAACGCGGTGTACAGCTTGATGTCGGCGGGCACGGGGATTTTTCCCAGGTATTGGATGTACACGTGGCGGTGAACTCCTTTTTATAGGAGTCCATGTCGTCACCCTTGCCGTCGGTAACGACTTTGATCATGTCGGCTTCGGAGTCTTTCATGTTGGCGTGAACGTCTTTGACGTGGACCTTCTTGCCCTTGGATTTCCCGATCCATCCTTGCCGTGGCACACCGCACACTTCTTGTTGTAGACGTCGGCGGGTAAGTCCTCGGCTAACCCAAACTGTAACCCGAGAGCGAAAATAGCGTTTTTATTGGGATTTTTGATGATTGGCGGAGAGAGAGGGATTCGAACCCCCGATACCCGTTAAGGTATACACGCTTTCGAGGCGCGCGCCTTCAGCCACTCGGCCATCTCTCCGCGCGTAAAATGCGTACTGTCGTCTAATTTTAACAGGTGGGTCTGCCACGACCCCGCCTCCAAACCGTGGCGGTATGGGGTCGCTTCAGCCGAAGAATGCGGTTTGCTCGACTCTACGAAAATTACAGCGGCACGAAATGAAGTGCGAGGCGCCGGCGAGCAAGCATTTCGCGGAGACTCGTTATCAAAGGGGCCCTGTGAAGGTGCGGGGGCGCGCACGACCGAAGCCTCGGCTGAACCAGTATCCCCATAAATACTGACGGTCGTCCTCTGTTCTGCAATATGATTGAGTAGCCGCGTAACAGGTGCGCATATATATTTCTGCGGGACCAATAACGTAATGCAAGATCGTTCTTGGAGTTCCATGACTTTCTTTATTTCGACACCGACCGCTGTGGCCTGCCATTGAGAGCTCATTCTCGATTGCCTCTTTCATTCATCAGAGCCCGCATTTTCTCCGTTCTACTGCTGTCTTTAACCCTTTCCGCACAAGCGCAACAATCTACGCTGGAATTTAGGCCGGAACATACCAAAGTTGAATTTACTTTGGGCGACGTCATTCACACCGTGCATGGCTCATTCGACTTGAAACATGGGGCCGTGCATTTCAATCCCGACACGGGTGAAATAAGCGGCGAGATCGTGCTGGATGCAACCAGCGGAAAAACTGGCAATCACTCGCGTGATAGCAAGATGCACAAAGAAGTATTACAGAGCGATCAATATTCCGAAATCAGCTTCCGGCCCGATCACGTAGAGGGCAAAGTGGGAATGCAGGGGCCTTCGGCAGTGCAAGTCCACGGCGTCTTCAGTATTCATGGGGCAGATCACGAGATGACGGTTCCGGTTAAAGTGGAAATGGCACAGGAGCATTGGGTAGCGAACGCGACATTTACTGTTCCCTATGTGAAGTGGGGTTTGAAGAATCCGAGTACTTTTTTATTGCGAGTGAGTGAGTCGGTAGAAATTGACGTGCGCGCCACCAGTCCGGATGTTGCACCGCCCACGCCGGTGCGCAAGAGCAAGTAGATGTGCGCGTGACCTTTCTGGTTGATCTGAGAAGGCAGCTGAAACCTTAGACTACAAAGTATTTCGCACTGGGATGATGAATCACGAT
>JBEEGK010000003.1:0-3276 GCA_041166845.1 Acidobacteriaceae bacterium | reverse complement strand
TTCCGTGGTCTGCACCGGTTCCGCACAGTCTGCCCTCTATCAGCAGGGGTGTTATTACGCTAATGGAGAGTTTATTCAGGTGCATCCGACCTCGATACCAGGGGAAGACAAGTTGCGCCTGATGTCGGAGTCGGCTCGCGGCGAGGGTGGACGAGTGTGGGTGCCAAAAACTCTTGGAGATAAACGCGACCCGCTTTCAATTCCTGCCAGCGAGCGCTGGTACTTTCTGGAAGAGTGGTACCCGAAGTATGGAAACCTCGTTCCTCGTGATGTGGCTACCAGAGCCATTTTCAAGGTTGTTTACGAGCACCATCTTGGGATAGACGGCAAGCCAATGGTGTATCTCGATCTCACTCATATTGATCGCGCGATTCTTGATCGCAAGCTGGAAGGCATTCTCGAAATTTATGAGAGGTTCGTGGGCGACGATCCGCGCGACGTTCCCATGAAGATATTTCCTGGCATGCATTACACCATGGGGGGCCTCTGGGTGGACTTCAATCAATCCACCAACATCCCAGGAATATTTGCGGCCGGAGAATGCGAGTATCAATATCACGGCGCGAATCGGCTGGGCGCGAATTCACTTGTCTCCTGCATCTTCGGAGGGTTTACTGCCGGCCCGAATGCGGTCCGGTATGCACGCAATCTTTCAGCGGCACCGTCCAATGGACATTTCGGGCAGGAACAAAAGCGTCAGCAAGACACAAATTCCCAACTCATGAAGGCGGATGGCAACGAGAACCCGTTCCGCCTATGGCGGGAGCTTGGGGAGTTGATGACCAAGGATTGCACGGTCATCCGGTACAACAAGAATTTGCAAGGGACGGACGCAAAGCTGGTGGAGATGTTGGAACGCTTCCGGCACGTCAACCTGAGCGATCGTTCGCAGTGGGCTAATACCAGCGTCGTGTTTACGAGGCAGCTTTACAACATGCTGCAACTCGCGCGCGTGATCGCGCAGGGTGCGGCGTTGCGAGACGAATCCCGGGGAGCGCACTACAAGCCAGATTTCCCCGAGCGCGATGACAAGAATTTTATGAAGACTACCAAAGCATATTTTGCGCCGGACGCTGACGAGCCGAAATTTGAATTTGAGCAAATAGATGTGTCGCTTATTCCGCCGCGTCCCCGGCGATATGACGCGGTGAAATAACAGGAAAGCCCACTTTCAATGGTCAAAAGTAAAACTGTACTCTTCAAGATCAAGCGGCAGGCGAATCCTGGCGATAAAGCGCGATGGGAGGAATTTGAGCTCAACTGGCATTCTGGAATGAATGTCATCTCGTCGTTGATGGATATCGCGGCTAATCCCGTCACGCGCGATGGCAACAAAACCACGCCGATAACTTACGACGCCAACTGCCTTGAAGAAGTCTGCGGATCCTGCGCCATGCTGATCAACGGGCGCGCGCGCATGGCTTGCTCCGCGCTGGTGGATAAACTGGAGCAGCCCATCCGACTTGAGCCGTTTTCGAAATTCCCGATTGTTCGAGATTTGTCAGTTGATCGCAGTGTACTGTTCGAAAACTTGAAGGCAGTGAAGGCATGGGTTCCCATTGATGGTTCGTACGACCTTGGCCCAGGACCGAAGGTTTCGATTGCTGAGCAGGAGCAGGCGTATCCATTATCGCGCTGCATCTCTTGTTGCTGCTGCATGGAAGCGTGTCCGCAGTTCAACGAAGAGACCGGATTCGTAGGGGCGGCAACCATCGCCCAGGTACGGCTCTTCAATACCCACCCAACGGGTTCGGCGTTGAAGCAAGAACGTCTGGACGCGCTTATGGGGGACGGTGGCATTCAGGAATGCGGGTACGCGCAGAACTGCGTCGAAGTTTGTCCTAAGGACATCCCCTTGACCCGAGCAATATCAGAGGTTGGCGGCGACGTGATGAAACAGGCTATCGGCGACATCTTTCGCAAATAGGGCCGCGAAGCATTTTCCGATCCCATTCAAGTCAAGGAACGCCGCGCTGGTAACCGCATTTGAGGTAACTACCGGAGTCCCCCGAAAGTAATAGTGAAGACGATTACCCAGCTTTCGTAACCAAATGATGTATAAGTTCTTAGCTGGAATTTTATAGACGTAGCTTAGAATTATTCTCTGGCCGGAAATAAGATAATTTTGAACATTGTTTCGAGCCGGACTATAGCCCACTTCGTGAATAAAAACGTTCGATCCGCGATTTGCGTTCTCCTCCTGACTGTCGTGGGGGCGTGCGCTCCTGCTTTCGGCATGCATCGCCGCGCTCACGCGCGTCATGTACATCGCGGCTTCCGCGCACGTTTACGACATATTTTTTGGGACCCGTTGTTTCGCCCGTCCCACGAATCGCTGCTGCGTCAGAATGAAGAGATTGATCGCCTGGAATTGCCGCGTATTCAGGATGACGATGAACTGGAGCGGTTAAAGGCGACTCAAGATCTGGTCCCCATCGTTCCGAGCCTCACCCTGCGGATTGATCCGCGTCTCGATCCTGATCGCCGCTATTGCCGTCCGTTTACACGTGACTTTCTTGAAGACATAAGCGAAGCCTATTACAAGCAATTTCACGATCAGATACAAGTGAACTCCGCTGTGCGCACGGTGTTGGTACAGAAGAAGCTTCGCCGGCACAATCGCAACGCCGCACCCGAGTTCGGAGACACCGCCTCATCGCATCTGGCCGGAATCACTGTGGATCTTCAGCGCCGCGGAATGTCACGCGCTCAAGTTAAATGGATGGAACAGTATATTGTTCCGCTGAAGGTCCAAGGCCTGGTTGAACCGGAAGAAGAGCGCCACCAGTGGGTGTTCCATATTGCCGTTTCAGGACGCTATTCCGAATGGCGAGAATCGCAGATGCTCGCTAATCAGTCGGAACTCGAGCAGGATACCGACACCGACGCGATCACTCTCTCCAGCAATCGGGCAACGCAATAAACCTTTGCCGTGACTGGCGTTTTCTATCTCAGATTTTCCTGAAAAGCTTCGCTCATGATCGTTCTTATGGCGGGACTGCCTGCAACGGGCAAAAGCACCTTATGTCGCGCTCTGACATCGCGACTCGGCGGCACTGTGCTCGATAAAGATGTTGTTCGCGCTTCCCTGTTTTCCGAACGAGACATCGAATATTCCACTGCGCAGGATGCCTTTTGCGTGAAGATCATGCTCGAAGCGGCAGCCTTCACGCTTCGCAAACATTCGGAACGTATGATTTTTCTCGACGGACGCCCCTTCTCTCGTCGCTATCAAATTGATCAAGTGATCCAGGCAGCGGAACTTCTTAATCAGCC
>JBEEGK010000002.1:0-5978 GCA_041166845.1 Acidobacteriaceae bacterium | reverse complement strand
TTCTCTGCGCCCGGCTCTTTGCGGACCTCCGCCACTCCTCGCACGGCTTGGCGATACTGTGCGTCTGAATCCAATTTTTGGCCTGCGAGTCGCAATCCCGTTCCGAGAAAGTAGTGAATTCGGATAGTTTCCACTCGAAGACCCATTTTTTCACTCGATCCCAGGTTGCGTTCGAGTACCTCGCTGGCATGAGCAAGGTCCTTAGCATTAATCATTCCCTGGGCAACCACGATCGACGCTGCAACCGACAGTTTTCTCATTCCTAACGCATCGGCCTGGCTAACGAGATCGTGGAGTTCGTTCACTGGCACAGAGCGCCCTTCAGCCAGAATCGCTTTTGCTCGATTTATCTTGGCAGTCAAAATAGTTTCGCGTTCACTGCTGCTTGCCGCGCGCAGTTCATCGCCGTAGAGCTGCTCTGCCCGCTTCCAATCTCCGCTGTAGAAAGCCACATCGCCGCGAGCGCCCAGAATTGCTGTTTGCGCGGACTTATTTTTTAGTGGAAGAGCAATGCTGTCGGCCTCGTCGAGCGCCTTGTTTGCCTCCGACATTTTTCCGGATTGTGCAAACGCGCCGCTTAAATCCGCGAGAAATTGAACCACGCGCGGACTTTTCTCTCCTGTGCTACGCAAAGACGTGAGTGCATCCTGTATGGAATTTACTGCGGCTCCGTACCTGCCTTGCGACTCAAATACCAAGCCCATGGCACGGGAGACGGCTGCAACACCAACCTGATCTCCGGCCTTGCGGTAAAGCTCGAGCGCGCGCATATAGTTCGACATTGCCTGTTCATGCTGGCCGAGGTTGGCGTAGGCTTCGCCTTCGTCGTGCAGACTGTCGGCAATGTCGACTGGCACATTCAGTTTTTCTCTTAGCTGTAACGCTTGTTGTTGGTAGGTCAGCGCATTGTCCCAATCACCGCGGCTCGAATACACTTTGCCAATATTGCTTAGGCATAAGGCTTGGTACGTCTCGTCTCCTGCGTCCCGCTGGATCTGCAAGGACTGCTTGTAGACATCCAGCGCTGCGTCATGCTGCCCGCGGCCCTCATCGAGGTCTCCGATGTTTATGAGCGTGTCGCCCATCTCCTTTTTTTCGCCGATATCGCGTTGGATTTCGAGGGCCTGCTTGTAGCTGGCGAGTGCTGCATCCGGCCTTCCCAATGTGTTTTGCACTTGCGCCATCTCAATCAAGCTGGCAGCCACCCCTCGTTTCTGTCCCAGCTTGCGATTGATCTCCAACGCTTGCTGATAGTCACGCAACGCTTCCTCAGGTTTATTCAACCCCTTGTAGGCGATACCCATGGCCAAAAGAATCAAGGCCTTCTGTTCCTGGTTGTCGAATTGGACCGCCAGGCTCAGCGCGTGGTTGAGAGGGTCGAGACCAGCCTGCGTATCTCCGTTCTTGATCGCGACCCGCCCCACTGCCAGTAGGGCATTTAGGTTGTTGGGATCGGACTTCAGTACGGCGTCGAAGTTTTCGCGGGCCTTAGCCAGGTTTTCGCTATCCTCGTAAGAATTTCCCAAGGCGAAGCGAATGTCCGGATCCTCCGGCGAGACTTTAGCTAGGTTTTCATAGGCTTCAATAGCTTTCTTTTTGTCCTTCACCACGCGGGCCTGGCTGGCCTCGATAAGATACCGTTCCTGCAGTGGAAGGTCGCCCGCGAGATCAAGGGCCTTGCGCGAGTTCTGTTCGGCATCGCTGTCATAACCCAAAGCAGAATCGCTCTCCGCCAGACGCGAAAGCGCCAACGCAAATTGCGGATCTTCTTTTAAGGCTCCCTGGAATGCGTTTACAGCGTCCAGATTTTTGCCTTGGCGCATCAATTGAATTCCCTGGTTATATCCGCGCAGCGCTGCAACCGATTTAGTGCTTGGTTGAAATGAACTCGCCTTCAACTCTTTTAAGACACTGTCAGGCAGCGCGAGTTTTTGGCGGATGGAATCGGCCAGACGGTCCACGGCGGCGGGAATTTCCTTCTCGCTCTGTGCCTCGATCTTCAAAGGGACGCTACGCTGGTTCTTAATGTCCTGCAGCGTCGCATCAATGCGAATCTGGTCACCGAACTTTGCGTACTGACCCCAGACCACTCGATCGGCGGAGCTCGAATCTGCCACCCGGCGGATAGTCTGGGGGTCGAGCACTGTCTCCGGGGAGATGCGAAGGTCGCTGAAAACCTGGTGCAGGCGATTCGGACTCACGGTACGGAGACTCGAAGATTGGCCCAGATCAGTGCTCAGCATTTCCGCGAGACTCGGACCAAGCCAGTCGAGCTGCGGGTCTCCGGACGCATTGCGAAAAGGCAAAAGGGCAACTGAGGTCAGCGGCTCAATGGCCACAGAATTTGAATTTGACTTTGAAGGACTGAACAATTTGTCCCGCATCAAATATCCAACGCTGGCCAAAACCAGAACCACAGCGACTGCGCTCAACACCTGCCAGGGGAACCGCCGTCCCAAAGGAGAAGGGTGCGCGAACTTCAGTGAGGCCGCAGCGCCCTGGTTACTGTAAAGCTCCAGGTCGGCCAGCACCTCCTTCGCCTTCTTGTATCGCAATTCCGGATCGCGTTCCAGACAACGCGCAATGATCTGGCTTACCGGTTTCGGAATGGTGGAATCAAGATCAGAAATTGGCAGCGCCCGCTCCTGCGTCCGGCGCAGAAGACTGGCGATTGCGCTGTCAGCGTGGTACGGCATCTTGCCGGTCAAAAGTTCGTAGCAAATCAGTCCAACGGTGAAGATGTCGGAACGTGCATCCAGTTCCTTGGCCTGGGCTTGCTCGGGAGACATATATTCCATGGTCCCCAGGAGCGCCCCGGATTGCGTCATCCCATCGCCCCCAAGCGAGCGCGCGAGGCCAAAATCCATGACCACTATCTTGCCTTGCGCATCGCGCATGACGTTGCCGGGCTTTAAATCACGATGAATGACTCCTTCACGATGGGCTGCCTCCAGTCCGCACAACATCTGGCGCATAATCTCGAGCGCTTCCGGCACAGCAAGTTTGCCGGACTCTCGCAGGATTTGTTGAAGGCTTTGGCCTTCCACATATTCCATAGTGATAAATCTGATACCCCTGGCTTCGCCCAGATCGAAGATCCGAATGACATTGCGGTCAGTGACTTGGCGGGCCAAAATCAGCTCTTGCTTAAAGCGCTGAAGGATTTCCGGCCTGCTTGCCAGTTCTGGGCGTATGACCTTCAAAGCAATCACGCGCTCTAGTTCGCGATCTCTACTCTTGTAAACCGCACCCATCCCGCCTTCACCTAGCAATTGCAATATTTCGTACCGCTCCCCAAGTACGGTTCCCGGCTGAAGAAGCGAGACGTCCTTCCCTGCTCCGTAGACCGTGGCGGACGAAATTCCGCCCGGCGCCGCTTTGCTTTTGGTGCTCGGCTTGGTTGCGAGAGCGTCCGCTGAAGAGGCAGCGTCAAATATGGTTGGAGTGTCGAAAACTTCGTTCGAAACTGGAGGCGGGGTCTGCACCGCAATTTCGGTGTTCTTCACAGCCTTTGGCCCGGACGGATTTTCCGGCACCAAGGTCGGCGCGTCGGATCCGGGATCCCATTTGTTTCGATCGTCCATCGTCGAAGAGCCGCGGAGTGAATACAGTTCCGGCGTGCCATTCCTGGGGGGGGACTTGGCGGCCAGAGCTATGTCGTAGAAGTATATACTCTTAACCGCGCTATAGCGGCAGCATTTCACAGGATATGAGAGGCGGAAGTTGCCAATTTCGATTCGCTTGAATGTTGGGGTCCCAATGAATCGCGACTTCCCCGCGGTTTAGCCCAGACGGTTCCTGAATGCAGCGCCCCCCAACTCCTATTAGCCGTTACAATGGCGCGACTGCATTCTGTACTCGCTGAGTAAGGTTTTAGTTGAGAGTGATGTCTGGGATCGGGATCTCGACCCGAATTGATTTAACCCAAGGTAAAGGGCGCCACTGCCATGTCATTGCGGAGTATTGAGACCCCGGGAGCGGAACCTGTTTCAGGAATTTTTCCCACGCTCATTTTTGTTGATGGGAATGAGCAGCGAACAATTTCCCTGGACCACACTCCATTCACCGTCGGCCGAAAAATGGACAAAGATCTGGTCATCGCTGACCAGCGGGTCTCGCGTGATCATGCAGTCATCCTTTCAGAAAACGGAAAGTTCTCGGTTGTAGACCAAGGCAGCAAACACGGCACGTTCGTAAATGGAGAGCGTGTCGAACGCAAAGATCTAGAGCGCAACGACCGCCTCGAATTTGGTTCCCGCGAGCTTCGTTATGTTATTTTTAATCCGCAGCGTACTACCGCAAATAGCACACGCGAGTTCTTAAGTCATCTTTCCGGTGTTGACCTTTCCGCAGAAACCAGCGATTTGGAAAAGCTCACGCTTTTTCTTGAAGCGGCGCGCAAGCTGAATACGACAAGCGTGCTCGACGAAATTCTGGTCACTCTGCTGGACGTGACCGTCAAGCTGATTCGCGCCGAGCGCGGCTATATCTTCATGCGCAGCGACGACGGCTCATTAAGGCTGGCCGCCGGCCGCAATTCAAAGGGCGAAGCCTTGTTGGACGACAAAACCATCTCGCATTCCATCCTCGACGAGGCCCTGAATTCCAACTCTGAATTTCTGGTTACAGATACCAGCAGCTCTACGGATCTCTCGGCACGCCAGAGTATTGTGGCCTACGATTTGCGAACGGTGATCTGCGTCCCTTTGCGCAAACTGTATCTACAAACTGCACGCGGCGCCGACTCGCGCGAGTCCAGCATGCGCGGGGCAATGGGGGCCCTTTACTTGGATTCGCGCTTCGCGTCGCGCGACATCGCCGGAGTCAGCACCGATATTCTGCACGCCATCGCAACCGAAGCAGCCTCGCTGATCGAAAACGCGCGCCTAGTGCAAGCTGAAGAAGAAGGACGGCGCTACCAGCGCGAATTATCCATTGCGGCATCCATCCAGCAAAAATTGATGTCGGTCACCATTCCCGAGGTACCCTTCGCAAAGTTGTACGGGAAAAATGTTTCCTGCAAAGAAATCGGTGGGGATTTTTTTGATGCTGTTCATACTGAAGATGGACTCGCCATCGTGCTTGCCGACGTGAGTGGCAAGGGAGTTTCGGCGGCGCTGCTCGCATCCACTCTGCAAGGAATGATTTATTCCCAACTGATAGCTCGCATGCCGCTTC
Organism: Acidobacteriaceae bacterium; assembly: GCA_041166845.1. Lineage (GTDB taxonomy): Bacteria > Acidobacteriota > Terriglobia > Terriglobales > Acidobacteriaceae > JALYIM01. Next base: position 800 of record JBEEGK010000002.1, on the reverse strand, counting down.
CCGATATTGTTGCCGCCGTCAACCGTTTCTTCTCCCACAAACACATCGGCGAAAAGTACGCCACGGTGATCATTGCTCAACTGAAGAGCGATGGTGAACTCGAATACGTCAACTGTGGCCACATTCCGCCGCTGCTGGTGTGCAATCAGGAAGTGGTTCGTCCGAGCCACGGAAATTTGCCTGTCGGCCTTCTGCCGGATGCGACTTTCGAGAGTGACCGCTATAGCTTGCACGAGGGAGACCGCTTGGTGCTGGTTACCGATGGCGTAACCGAGGCGGAAAATGCAAGTGGCGACTTCTTTGATAACGAGCGCCTGGAGATTGCCGCAAAACGCGGCGACCTCGCCCACATTTTCGCGGCAGTGTCAGAGTTCTGCGCGGGCACGCCTCTCAACGATGACTGCACCGTTGTGGAGCTGGTTTACACCGGAAAAAGCTAAACGGCGATTTGTCGCTTTGCTGAATTACCGTCGCGCCCCGACCCCATCACCATCCGCCCTCCTTTCTGCATTCAAGACGTCTCCCGGTCGGACACCGCTGTCGGAAGCGGCATGACGTCGAACGGCTCTCCGCACACGCCCAACAACCCTGTAAATGCATCTAATTTGTGGCGCTTAAATCAGGTGCGTATCTGAAAAAGAATAAACAACTCGACGCCATTCTCCCTGAAACGGATGCTCTGGAGATATTTCATCCCGCCGTTCGCGAGTGGTTTGAGGCGGTTTTCCCCGCACCTACCCGGCCGCAGACAATGGGATGGCCGTCCATCGCACGCGGCGAATCCACGTTAATTCTCGCAC
>JBEEGK010000001.1:0-11263 GCA_041166845.1 Acidobacteriaceae bacterium | reverse complement strand
TTGTTGGCATGCCCTACACCGTTCTCATGCCCGTTTTCGCGGACAAGATATTGCACGGTGGGGCTCGCGGTCTTGGAATCCTCATGGGCGCGACCGGAGTAGGCGCATTGTTCGGCGCACTGACATTAGCGACGCGAGCTGGCGTGCGTGGACTTGGCAACTGGGTGGCTCTGTCCTGCGGAGGCTTTGGGCTCACACTTGTACTTTTCGCCTGGTCGCGAAATTTCTGGCTCTCTGCCGGATTGCTGATGCCCGTGGGATTTTGCATGATGCTGCAAATGTCTTCTTCCAATACTCTGATTCAAGCTATGGTTCCGGATCATCTTCGCGGCCGTGTGATGGCCGTGTACTCCATGATGTTCATGGGGATGGCACCCTTTGGGGCATTGTTCGGGGGTGCTACAGCGGACCGCCTGGGAGCTCCGGTGACAGTCTCCATGGGCGCCGTAGCCTGTGTTGGCGGGGCAATTCTGTTTGGAATGAATCTACCAAAAATCAGGGGCGAGGCAAGGAAGCTGATCATTGCGCAAGAAGCGGCGGGAGGCGAACCGGCCGTCGAAGCAACCTCGGGGGTTGTCGCAGATTAGCTGCGCTTTCGAATTCAGTGTTTCCTGAAGGCCCGCAGCATTTCCAGCAGCGAGCTGTCTTTGATCGGCGACGGTGTCAGCGTCAGCACCAACAGTAAGAACGCAAACACCGCCAGCCAGCGCCGTCCGCGGTTAATCCCGGGCCACTCAGCAACCATCGGATGCCGCATCCCACTCAGCCTGAGTAGAACTGCCCAGACAAGCCAGCCAGCCCAAAAGTAAAGCGCCATCGGGATCAAGGCCAGAATCGCCAGCCGTGAGACCCAGCGGTGTTGTCGTGGGGCAATCGCGAAAACAATGTGTCCGCCATCGAGCTGACCGCCGGGAAGGAGATTGAGTGCGGTGGCAAACATTCCGACCCATGCCGCAATCACAACCGGATGAAAGTAAACGTTGTGCAACGAAGTCGTGACGCCTTTGATAGCCGTCAGGGGAAGCACGGCCCAAGCAAGACGGAAGATTAGTGGATATCCCAACTCAATGTCCGAGTTAATGGTGGCTGCGTCAATCAGTTTCGAATGTGGCAAGGCAAGAAACAGGGCAGCCGTCGCAACCACGAATCCTGCAATCGGCCCCGCGATTCCAATATCAAACAATGCCGCCCGCGAACGAATGGGAGAGCGCACGCGGATAAACGCCCCCAGCGTGCCGATCAATGTAGGCGCGGGCACAAAAAACGGCAGCGTTGCATAGACGCCGTAATACTCGCAGCAAAGATAGTGTCCCATCTCGTGCGCCAGCAGAATCAGCATCAACGTGGCGGAAAAAGGAACTCCAAGTAAAAGCCGCGAAGGGTCGGCGAGAATCCAGTGAAGATGGAAGAAAGGCAGAAAGCTGTCATCCGCAGTGAAGGCTGGCAGGTTCTGCTGAAAATTAAACTGTAACTCGGCTCCCACAACGCAAGTCGTAAAAATCGTGGTTACAAAAAGCAGAACATGCAGCCAATAACGCCGCTTCCTCCGCTGCGGAATAAACACCGGGATGGGCTCTCGTGCCTCAATTGTTATCGCGTCGGGGTAGAGAGGATCAGACATCAAGACACGGGCTGGAACGGATGTTAGTAAGATGGCAAATTGAAGGAAGAGTGGCAGCGCACTTTGCAACAAGCCGAAACTTAATCTATAGACTGCAACTCCTTGCCTGGTTTGAAGCGGACGGCCTTTCCGGGTGGGATGGAAACTTCGGCGCCGGTGCGAGGGTTGCGTCCGATGCCGGTTTTTCTGGGACGCACGTTGAACACGCCAAAACCTCTCAGCTCAATGCGATCTCCCTTGGCGAGGGAGCGTTTCATGCTTTCAAAGACGGTCTCGACCGCCAGCTCGGCTTTAGTCTTGGTAATTCCTGTCTTATTGACCACGTCGTTGATAATGTCGAGCTTGATCACAGGTCGCTCCTGGCGGCAGACCGCCCCTTACTGTACCAAGTGATTGATGCTAAGGAAGATAACAAAGATTGTCAACGGGCGGCACAGTCTCGTAAGATGACGGAACCTTAGTTGCCAGCCTTGGAAAATCCTATATATTTGTCGTTCCCGAGCAACTTGAATTCGAACACTACTGACGCAAGTGCCGTGAAACCTCAGAATTCATATTCAGAGTTAAGGAGAGGCATGTTAAAGAGTGATCGCTGGATACGCAAGAATGCACACGAACACGGAATGATTAATCCTTTTTCGGAGAAACAGGTGCGTGAGGGAGTAATTTCCTACGGGCTCTCGTCCTACGGATACGACCTGCGCGTGGCCGACGAGTTCAAGATTTTCACGAACGTGAACTGCACGGTTGTTGATCCTAAGAATTTCGATGAACGATCTTTTGTGACAGTGAGATCGGGCTGCTGTATTGTGCCCCCGAACTCGTTTGCGCTGGCGCGTTCGGTGGAATACTTCAAGATCCCTCGCGACGTGCTCACCATTTGCGTCGGTAAATCAACCTATGCGCGCTGCGGAATCATCGTGAACGTGACTCCGTTCGAGCCCGAGTGGGAAGGCTTTGTCACCCTGGAAATTTCAAACACAACTCCTCTACCGGCAAAGATTTATGCCAATGAAGGATTGTGCCAGATAATTTTTTTCCAGTCCGACGAAGTCTGCGAAACAAGCTATGCAGATCGCAAAGGAAAATATCAGTCGCAGAAAGGGATTGTACTGCCGAAGCTGTAGGCTGGGTGCACTAGGACTAGCGTCACCACACTAGCAAAAGTTAAAACGGCCTGTCATGTTGAGCGAAGCTGAGCTTTCGCTTGCGAAAGCTCAGAGAGTCGAAACATCCCAATCTCAACCCTGATCCTTCTTGTTTTCGCCCTCTTTATACATGTACTTGATGGCAGGCTTGTAGATCATGACATTCGGTGAGTCTGAGCGATTCACCTTGAGACAGGCCTTGTCATACCATTCGATTACACCGTGGATCTGTTCCCCGTCGCGCAAAACGATCACCATAGGCGTTTTCGATTGCATCTGCTTCTGGTAATAAAAGTTTTCGGCGTTGGTCTGTTCGGGCGGAGCTACCTTGCGGGCCCCTGCATTTGACCGGTCTCCCCTGCCATTCACATTGGCGTGATCATTGCGATCAGCCCGCTCGTTGTGGTCGCGTTTCTCTGCGCGCTCGGGACGATCTATGCGCTCGACGCGCTCGCCTGACCCATGCATAGAATGTGGATGTTCGACCCGTGATTCGAACCGGTTCAAGGTAGGACGAATAAGTTTGCGGTTGGCGAACCCTTCCTGTTGCAGCGGCCGTCCGGCCAGAGACGAATCCATCGCTTCTTTCATCACAACCACCTGTCGGTCACGCTTTGAGGGCCACATGGCGCGAAGTAGCTGTGGGATTGTGGCGTGAACTTTCAAATAACCTAGCACAGGAGTCCAAGCTGTGACAATCCTCAACTTCAGGCGCGTTCCAAAGCGGTCGCGAAGGCGTCCAGAGAAAGTGAACGCAGTAAATTCCGTCGCATCCCGCGTTCTACTTCAGCGAGACGATCAGCCGCGAGGGTAACCCAGTTAAAATCGGTAGATTCCGCTAGCCGTTGGAGCTCGTTTTGGATGTCGGTGTTCCGGATTAGCTCGGGAGTGATGGAATGTAGGAAGGTCAAGTCTTGCAATAAAGAATATAGAGTGCGAAGCAAGCGTTCGATTTTGTCGCGGCCATCCGCCCCCGCGCGATAAGTTTCGGTAATTTTGAATAGCTCGGAATGATCGCCGGTGCGCAGGACGGAATTTAGAATAGCCAGCGCATTAGCCCGGGCGGCCGTGTAAGCGGTGAGATCAAAGCTGCGAGCACGTCCGATTGCACCCTGGCAAAGTCGAGCAACTAGAGCGCGCTGTTTCGCGCTCCATTCTCCCCGATTTTTCTCAAGATATTGCTCGATTTCATTCAGAGGAAGCGCACAAAGTGTAATCACCATCGAGCGCGAGCGGATGGTAGGCAGCAGAGATCCCGCATTTTCCGTCAGCAGGAAGATGGTGGCGAACTCTGGCGGCTCCTCGAGAACTTTAAGCAGCGAATTCGCGGCTTCTTTCATAAACGCCGAGTCGGTGAAAATGTAAACCCGCTCCTTGGCGTCGCCGGGACGGTAGTAAATGGTCTCGATGACGCGCCGGACCTGGTCCATCTTGATCATCATCTGCGGCGGATCTGGAGGAACGATCAGCACATCGGGATGCGTCTGAACAAAAATCCTGGTGTCTTTCTTGTCAGCGTCGCGTAGGCCCTCGCGCGCTTCTACAGCCGCTGCAAACCTGGACTCGAGATCCTCAGACTGCGCAATACGAACGCAATTCGAACACTTGCCGCAAAAATCGGGCAAACCATCTGTCGTCGGAGACTCCAGGCAGTTCATCGCCTTTGCCAGCATGAGCGACAACGTATATTTTCCGCACCCGGGCGGCCCCGTCAAAACGATCGCATGCGGAAGGTGATTGCGCCCGAGCATGTCACGCAGACGGTTCACAACTTCGTGGTTGCCGTAAAAATCAGAAAAAGGCATTCAGGTTCTCTGGGGACACTCATCCTAACTGGAAATTACGCGGTCTTGGTTTCAAGTCTCAGTTTACTTCGCACAATCTCGACAATATGTTTATGAGTTTCCGCCGCCGGTCCGCGGGCATTCACCACCACGACTCGTCGCGCCTCACGCGCTGCAATCGCCAGATACGCTCCGTGGACACGTTCAAAAAACTTCTGGTTCTCCAGCTCGAATCGGTTTTCGTCGGTCTCACCAGTACGGTCCGCAACTTTGTGCATGTTTCTTCGGCGTGCCCGCTCGACACTGGCAGTCACATCGGAATCCATCAGAATCGCCAGTTCCGGCTGGAGATCTCCGCACAGAATGCGATGCAGCTCCAGGACTGGCTTCGTTCCCAGCTTGCGTCCTCCGCCTTGATAGGCCTCAGTGGAGTCGGTAAAACGATCGCATAGCACGATTTGTCCGGTTGCGAGAGCAGGTTGGATGATTTCCTTGATGTGCTGGGCGCGCGAGGCAAACATCAAGGCCAATTCCGCAAACGGAGACAATCCGACGGTCGAGCTATCCAACAGCACACTGCGAATCTTTTCGCCGGTCGCGGTCCCGCCGGGCTCTCGGGTTACGACCACAGAGTGACCTTGCGACCGTAGCAAGGACGCGAGCCTCTCTAACTGCGTGCTCTTGCCGCAGCCGTCCAGTCCTTCGAAAGTTATGAATTTGCCGCGCCGGGGCATGGGACATGATAAAGCAGGGAGCGGTTGCAGTCATGGGCCGTCTCACTATGCTGCCCTGCTATCCCACAAGTCGAGCGACTGATATATTCATTGTTTTTGGCGAGACCATAGAGTTCTAAGGAACCGGAGCCTTTTCTAATGAAGACATTTCCGCAAAAGCATTTCAAACTTTCGAGCCTGGGATTCGCTCTGCTTGCCGTTCCTTTTCTCGCGCCGCTGGCCGCCCCCCAGACCAAGGGTCCAACGGTGAAAATATCGGTGGATGCCAGCGAAGCGCCGCGCAAAATATTTCATGCGCAACTCTCGATTCCCGCCACCCCTGGCACACTTATGCTTTACTACCCAAAATGGATCCCCGGAGAACATGCTCCTAGCGGTCCGATTGAAGGCTTGGCAGGCCTTAAGTTTTTAGGCAACGGACAAGTCTTGAAATGGCGGCGCGATCTGCTCGACGCCTTCACGATTAACGTCGAAGTGCCCAACGATGTAAATGAAGTGAACGCTTCCCTCGATTTTCTTTCTCCAGCCACACTAGAAGGCGGATTCTCAGCGGGCTCCTCAGCCACCGCCGCCATGGCGATCATCTCCTGGAACCAGGTTTTGTTGTATCCCAAAGGTTGGAAGTCTGACGACATCATGTATGCCCCGAGCCTACGGCTTCCTGCCGGATGGAAGTTCGGAACTCCATTGCAAATCGCTAGCCGCTCCGGACAAGACTTAAAGTTTGCACCCGTGTCTCTGACCACGCTGGTAGATTCGCCAGTCATCACGGGCGAATATCTTAAAGTAGTTCCGCTGAATGAAGGACAGACTCCACTCGCGGAAATGGACATCGCAGCCGACAGCGCGGGCGCGCTTGAGCCTACGCCAGAGGTTTGGCAGCATTACCGCAATCTGATAACCCAGGCCACGACGCTTTTTGGCGCGCATCACTACCGCGACTACCACTTTCTTTTCAGCTTGAGCGATCACGTGGCTCACTTTGGTTTGGAGCACCACGAATCCAACGACAGCCGCACTGCCGAACAGGGCTTGGTTGATCCTCAGCTACGAATGGCGCATGCAGGATTGCTGCCCCACGAATACGTCCACTCGTGGAATGGCAAATATCGCAGACCGGCAAGCCTCGCGACTCCTGACTATCAGCAACCCATGCAGGATGACCTGCTCTGGGTTTATGAAGGATTGACTTCTTATCTTGGAGACGTTCTCACGGCGCGCAGTGATCTGTGGACTGCCGAACAGTTCCGCGAAGACATAGCTAACATCGCAGCTAAATTGGACCACGAGCCCGGTCGCACCTGGCGCAATCTGCAGGACACCGCCGACGAAGCGCCACAACTATATTCCTCCCCGTCGCAATGGTTCTCCATCCGGCGCGGCGTTGATTTCTACGACGAGGACGTTTTGAACTGGTTGTGGGCAGACACCATCATCCGTCAACAAACTCACGGAAAGAAATCGCTGGACGATTTTTGTCACCTGTTCCACGGAGCCCCGGACACTCCGCCCGAGGTAAAACCCTATGCGTTCGAGGACGTCGTGAATGTATTGAATCAGGTGGCAGTTTACGACTGGAAGGGTTTTTGGACCGAACGCCTCACAACTCACAACGCCCACGCTCCACTCAACGGAATTGAAAACAGCGGGTGGAAAGTGACTTACGATGGCACACCTTCTGACATGTCGCGGGCATGGGAGGCTGATCACAATACCATCAATGCTGCGTATTCGATTGGGCTGCTGGTGCGGGATGACGGCGCAATTGTGGATGCCGTCGAAGGAATGTCCGGCGCTCGAGCTGGAATTGGGCCAGGCATGAAAGTGATCGCTGTGAATGGGCGCCGCTTCACATTTCACGTTCTGCGAGATGCATTGCAAGCGGGCAAGGACAGCTCGAAGCCGCTGGAGTTGCTCGTGCAGAACACCGATTATTACAAAACTTACCAGCTCGACTATCACGGCGGAGAGCAATATCCGCATCTCGTAAGAGATCAGTCAAAGCCAGACATGTTGAGCGAGATCGTCAAAGCTCACTAGAGTTTGTTAAGAGCTTTTCTCGACTCCTGCGAACAAATCAGTTTCAGGAATACCGGCGACCGGAATCATGGATGCCGCGAGATGAAACATCTCTCGCCGGGCTCGTTGGCTCATATTACTCTCAAACAACGGCCAAAGCGGCGATTGCGTTATGTGCGCCTTGAAAGCGGCAATTTTAGTTTCAAGTAAATCGCCGATATCAATTATCGTGATCGCAGGCGATAAAGTGATCGGCTGACGGCCCGGAAGAGCGAAGTCGGCCGTAGCGTAGTAGAGCTTCCGCGAACGATGTGTCGCCACGCCGTCTTTCAATTGATCGGTGTAGCGGTTGTTGCGTCCCGCCCAATGGAATGCCAGGGTACTGAAAACCGACGCCATGGAATGATCGGGATGCCCAGTCAGTCCGCCTTCCAATCCAAAAGTCATTAAAACCTGGGGACGGAAGCGGCGAATATGCAGGGTTAACTCCCCGACCACCTTGTGCAAGTCCTGGCGATAGAGCTGGCCGTCGGGATAATCCAAAATAATCGGTAAATCAACTTTCAGAATTTCACATGCGGCGGCAAATTCTCTGCGCCGCAGCGCTGAGAGTTCCGCATCGCTCTTCGCCGTGCCGCGGTGCGTCGCAGCCTGGCCTGACGTTAGGCACACCACGCAGGTTGCCACGCCGCGATCGTGATAAAGGCGCAGCGATCCTCCAAATCCGCCCGCTTCGTCATCAGGATGAGCTGTAACGCACATCAATCTGAGCATGAGTAATTGTAACGTTATGACACTCCTGTTCTCGCTTTGCGAAAGGTCCAGAGCAATGTGCAAGAGTTTGCAGCGTGAAGCACTCGGAATAAAATTTCCGGCAATGCTGCTTCGCCAACTAAAATACCGAGGCAGAGCTGCGATGTGCAGGTCTGCATCCAAGCTTTAGGGGCTCGCGAGTCTTATGCACGTTCTGGTCACGGCCGATACGCTGAGCGGCATCTGGACTTATACCCGCGAGCTGGTCACCGGACTTGTCAGCCGCGGGATTCGCGTCACGCTCGTGAGCTTTGGCGAAATCCCACTTCCCAAACAAACTCTGTGGATGGAAAATCTGCACGGGTTGGAATATCGTCCTACCGCGTTCCGGCTCGACTGGATGCAGGAAGCGGACCGCGATTTCCACGAGTCGCGGGCCTATCTCACTGCTCTGGTGAAAGAAATAAAACCTGATCTTCTGCATCTGAATCAGCCATGCTACGGGAACCTGCCGGGAAGTACTCCGCGAGTTGTCGTTGCTCACGGCGATTACATCAGCTGGTGGAACTCGGTACACAATTGCATGCCTGCCGAAAGCCGGTGGTTGCGCTGGTACCGGCAAACCATGCAGCAGGGGCTCGCGGGCGCAACTCTTGTAGTGAGTCCGTCACTCTGGATGCTGGAGACAATTCGCAACTCTTACAGTGAGCCGTCGCGTTCCACGGTTATTCACCACGGGCGAAATCCCATTTTCTTTAATCCGTATGTGACGAAGGATGAGTCCGTGCTGGCTGTCGGGCGCTTTTTAGACGCCAGCAAGCAACTTAATCTTCTGACGCAGCAAGCACACACGCTTCCCGTATGCATTGTTGGATCAGACGCGCCCGTACCTCCTCAGAATACCGTTCCTATCCGAGCAGATGTGAAGCTCGCGATCGAAACCGTCTCGGTATCTTTGAAGGGGCCGCAAACCGAGGCACAGTTGCGTGCGCTATACAGCCGCGCCGCGATCTACGCTGCGACCTCACGATACGAGCCGTTAGGAATGTCAGCGCTTGCGGCGGCGTTTTCTCGCTGTGCGATTGTTGCGAACGACATACCGTTGTTCCGGGAAATCTGGGCCAATGCGGCGCTTTATTTCCGGACCAATGACAGTGCCAGCCTCGCGGAGGTCATTCAACGTCTCGGGAATGATCCGGAACTGTGCCGCACCTTCGCAAACCGTGCCTTCCAGCGAGCGCGCGATTGCTTTACCGCCAAACGCATGATTGATGAATACCTCCAGGTTTATAACACTCTGTTAAAAGAAGAAGTGTTGGCAGCGTGATCTAGTTCCATGCGGCTCTGCCGGCTTCGGGCGCAAACGGGCAGTCAGCCTCTGTGGCGTGATATCTTCGTAATCGATTCACTGGCTATCAAATCTATGTGCTGCATGGAGGCACTATGGCTGCAATCAAGATCACAATCAAGAAGAATGGCCCTTATCGAGTCGAAGCTTCCGAGGGGTCGATCGAACTCGTGGACTCGGAAGGCAACAAGTATGACTTAACTGGCAAACCTGCTTTTTCGCTATGCCGCTGCGGAGGGAGCAAGAATAAACCTTTTTGTGATGGACAACATTCCGCACTCGGATTTCAGGCGGCTGAACTGGCTGTGAAAAAAGCAGACGAACAACAGAACCCCAAGCCAACGTTGTAGCTCTCGCAAAGGGCCACTGCATGAAAAATCACAGAAACAACGATGCTAAAGACATCGAACTGGGAATGTCGCGCGATATTTCGCGTCGCGATTTCTTGAATGGAGTCGCGCTCACAGTCGGGGCAGCAATGCTGCCGCCGCATTTGCTAGCGGCATTCGAAAACAGCGATCGCGAAAAGTCACCTGACTATTACCCACCTGAGTTGACTGGGATGCGCGGCAGTCATCCCGGATCGTTTGAAGTTGCCCACGGCCTTCGCGACGGCACTTTCTGGCAGCAGGCGGGAACTCCCGTAGACACGGGCGAAAGCTATGACCTGATCGTCGTCGGCGGCGGCATCAGTGGGCTCTCTGCGGCGCATTTTTTTCGTAAGGCCGGCGGACCTAACGCCCGCGTTCTCATCCTTGATAATCACGATGATTTCGGAGGCCATGCCAAGCGCAACGAATTTAAAGTCGGCAAGCGCAAACTTCTGGGCTATGGAGGGACGTTCTCCATCGAGAGTCCGGCGCCCTATAGCGCAGTCGCTAAAGGATTGATTGAAGAGCTGGGGATAGACGTAGCGTCGTATCCCAAGTACGTTTCCAAAGATTTGTATCGATCTTTCGGACTTACTCCCAACATCTTTTTCGATAAAGAGACTTTTGGCCAGGACAAACTTGTGGTCAATCCGGCGCCGCGCGGTGGCGGTGAGAGCAAGGACAGTCCTGAAACCGGTGATGGACCCTGGGCAAGGTTTCTTGCAGAGGCACCGATCTCTGAAGCTGCGAAACGCGACATGCGGCGGCTGTTCCAGGACAAGAAAGATTACCTGCCGGGCCTGACTTCAGAGCAGAAGAAAGCGCAACTCGCGCGCGTGAGTTACGCGAAGTTTCTGACTGATCTGGTAAAGGTGCACGCCGATATAGTGAAGCTATATCAGGCGTTTCCGCAGCCTTTATTTGGCGTTGGCATTGATGCGATGTCAGCCCAGGATGCCTGGGGGCTTGATCTGCCGGGCTTTCAAGGAATGCATCTCGATCCGGGCCCCGGGCGAGGCATGAATCGTGACACGATACCGAACGAGGAAGCAGAGAAGTTCTTTTTTCATTTTCCTGATGGCAACGCTTCCATCGCGCGCCTGCTGGTCCGCAAGCTAGTTCCAGATGCCATCCCAGGCAATTCCCTTCCCGACCTGATTACCGCGCGTGCCAACTACGCGAAGCTGGATGAAAGTTCGTCGCCGGTTCGCATGCGCTTGAACAGCACGGCTGTGCGCGTGAAACATCGGGGTGATCCAGCGTCCGCAAAAGAAGTTGAAGTATCGTACGCGCGGGGCGGCAAGGTTTATACCGTGCGAGCGACGCGTGCGATTCTTGCCTGCTGGCACGTTGTGATTCCCTATATCTGCGATGAACTTCCGGAGAAACAAAGGCAGGCGCTCGCCTCCGCCGCGAAAGTTCCTCTGCTTTACACCAACGTCGCGTTGCGCAATTGGACGACGTTTAAAAAGCTCGGAGCCAGCT